>JAIOPS010000029.1 GCA_021413775.1 Candidatus Kaiserbacteria bacterium
GTGCCATACAGGTTTTGGGGATGCATATGTGCGATTGACGCCTCCATGCGCGTCGAGACCGTGCGTGAATAGGGAGTATACGTCGCTTAGAGCCAAAAATCAAAAAAGAGATACACTGGAGCGCATGTTCGGATTCGGGCACAACCGCATCTATTTTGACTACGCGAGCGCACCTCCCGTCCTCAAGGAGGCTGAAAAAGCGATGCTTGAAGTGTCGCATCTGAAAGGGAATCCCGGCGCGATTCATAAAGAGGGAGTCGAGGCGAAGGCCGCACTCGAAAAAGCACGGGAGGACATCGCCCGCATTCTCGGCGTGCGTTCGCGTGAGCTGCTTTTCACCTCCGGACTTACCGAGTCGAACAATCTTGCTATTGTCGGCTATGCGCATCATCTCGAGAGAGTGCGCCGCACACTGAAAGATACGCACTGGCTCGTGAGCGCCATCGAGCACTCATCTGTACTCGCATGTTTCGCTGAGGTTGAGCGTTTGGGCGGAGACGTCACTTATATTGAGACGGATGCGCGCGGCGTCATTCTGCCGGATGCCGTCGCCGCAAAGCTGCGCAAAGAAACGGTTTTCGTTTCCGTAGGCTGGGCGAACAATGAAATAGGAGTTGTTCAGCCTCTGCGCGATATCGCGGCCGTGCTCCGCATACATGAGAAGGAACACGGCACGGACGTTATTTTTCATACGGATGCGGGACAGGCGCCGTTGTACCTTCCGACCTCGGTGCACTCGCTTGCTGTGGATCTCATGAGTATCGGTTCAAACAAGCTCTACGGTCCGCACGGCGTCGGGGCGCTGCACCTCTCCAATCGCACGCAATTGGCGCCGGTTCTTTTCGGAGGAAAACAAGAAAGAGGGTTACGCGCCGGCACGGAGAACGTCGCGCTTGCAGCGGGATTTGCGGCTGCGTTTTCAATCGTTGCGAAGGAGAGGGGATTCGAGTCGAAACGGCTCGGAGCAATCCGGGACACCTTTGCTGAAGAGCTTTTGCGCGGGATTCCCGGTCTTGTCGTTAACGGTGATGTGAAGCTCGCGCTCCCGCACATGCTCAATGTCTCCATTCCGGATATCTCAGGCGAGTATGTCACGCTTGCCCTCGACCATGCGGGCATAGCGGTATCGACGAAGAGCGCCTGCCGGGAGGGTGAAGAATCAGTCTCTCACGTTGTTGCCGCACTGGGCGGCGACACATGGCGGGCCAAAAATACCCTCCGATTCTCTCTCGGTAGGGAAACCCGCGAAGACGGCGCGCGACGTGCAGGCGAAGTTCTGGTGCGGATATTGAAGAAAGGGAAGTCCTAACGCCGTGAGACTTTATTCACCCTGGACAGATTGCCGGAGGGAGTATACTGCGGGCATGGATATAGAGCATCTCAACAAATCTCAGATAGTCCTGTTGACGCTGCTCATCTCGTTCGTCACCTCCATCGCCACGGGAATCGTCACGGTTTCTCTCATGGACCAGGCTCCTCCGGTCGTCGCGCAGACCGTCAACCGCGTCATTGAACGGACGATTCAAACAGTCGCTTCATCGACTCCTGCACGTTCCCAGCCTGCTGCCACAGTGGTCACACAGGAGAAGACGGTTGTCGTAAAAGACAGCGACCTCATCTCTCAGGCGGTTGCAAAAATAGAACCGTCCATCGTTCATATCTACAACACCGCCCAGGATGACGCTGTGTTTTTGAGCGTCGGATTTGTATTTGACTCCACCGGCACTATCGTCACGGACTCGGGACCGCTCGACGGCCGCTCCGAGGCGGTAGTTTCTCTTGCCGACGGCAGCCGTGTCCGCGTATTCGTCGTGCGCCAAGACGCCGACAACGGCATCGCCTTTTTGCAGGCGGCGACCTCCACCGATACGAAAGCTATCGCCTGGACGCCGGTGCACATCGCGTCGGACCGGGCTGTTCTCGGAGGTTCGCTCGTCGCCATCTCCGGCAAAACCTCCACGCGAATCGCGCCCGGAGTTATTACTGCGCTCATTCCCGCCGGCGCCGGCTACATTATTGATACAAACATATCCTCCGATGCCATTCTTCCGGGAAGTCCTGTTATCAACACTGACGGCGCAGTCGTCGGTGTAAGTACGACTGCCTCGAGAACGTCCTCAACACAGGGTTTTATTCCGGGCGCGGTACTCCTGCCGCCGTCTCTGAAGCCGGTACAGTAAATTCTCGGCATCCCGAGATTTGATTTTGCGGCGACGCGCACGTTGCGCTATACTACGTTTAGTGTTTGCTATATATCTATGACGCCATTCAACAACTACACAACAAAAGCAAAGGAAGCGATTCACCGCGCCCACCAGTTGGCCGTGGAGCGCGGTCACAATCAGGTATCAACTCTGCACCTGCTTGCTGCGCTTCTCATGCAGGAAGAGAGCATGGTCATCCCGATGCTCGAGCAGGTTGAAATAGATACGGCACATCTCACTGACTCCGTTTTGGAACTCATCGAAGGAACCTCGGGCGCGACCACTGTCTCCCCGTCATTCCAGCTCTACCTCACCCCCGAGCTCGTACGGGTGTTTGAAGCCGCACCGCGCATTGCGGCATCGTTCAACGACCAGTTCGTCTCACCCGAACATCTTCTCCTCGGTGTCGCGGAGAATCCTGGCCCTGCGGCGGACACTCTCACGCGTTTCCGCGTGGACCGCACCGCTCTCGCGCGCGTACTGACCGACATAAAGGAGGGCAAAATCCGCGATGTGGATGAACCCAAAAAGCCGCGTGCGCTTACGCGCTTCGCCCGTTCGCTCACCGACCGGGCGAGAGAAAACAAGCTCGACCCCGTTATCGGTCGCGATACAGAAATCACGCGCGTCATTCAGATACTTTCCCGTCGTACGAAAAACAACCCCGTTCTCATCGGCGAGGCCGGCGTCGGTAAGACGGCGGTCGCAGAGGGTCTTGCTTCGCGCATGGCCTCCGGTGATGTACCCGAGTCATTGCGCGGCAAGGAGCTCGTACAGCTCGATTTGGGACTTCTTATCGCCGGGACCAAGTACCGTGGGGAATTTGAGGAACGACTGAAAGCCGTCATGAAAGAAGTCGAGCGCTCGGAAGGGAAGATAATTCTCTTTATCGATGAAATGCACACGCTCGTCGGAGCTGGTGCGGCAGAGGGCTCTATGGACGCCTCGAACATGCTGAAGCCCGCTCTTGCGCGCGGCGAACTGCGGGTCATCGGCGCGACGACTCTCAAGGAGTACCAGAAGCATATCGAGCACGACCCTGCTCTCACCCGCCGTTTCCAGCCGGTGTACATCAATGAACCTTCGGTAGACGATACTGTCGCAATATTGCGCGGTCTGAAAGAGCGCTACGAGCTCTTCCATGGTGTCCGCATCACGGACGATGCCATCGTCGCCGCGGTGCAGCTTTCAACCCGCTATATCACGGAGCGCTTTCTTCCGGACAAGGCGATAGACCTCATCGATGAGGCTTCGTCGGCGCTCCGCCTTTCGCTCGAGAATATGCCGCCTGCATTGGAAGAGGCGCATCGCAAGATTACCCGTCTTGAAATCGAGAAGGAGGCTTTGAAGAAGGAGTCTGAGGAAGGTGAAGGCAAAGCACGCACCCGCGTAAAATCCATCGAGAAGGAAGTTGCCGACTTGCGCGACGGAACGCGTGAGCTCGAACAGAAGTGGAAGAATGAGAAAGAGACTCTCACGGAAATAAAGCGCGCGAAAGGCGAGCTCGAGCAGGCGAAGCGTGATGCAGACACGGCTGAAATGCATGCCGACCTTACAAAGACCGCTGAAATCAGGTACGGCAAGATTCCGCTTCTTGAGCGTGAAATCGAAGCCGCGACCAAGCGTCTGAAAAAGCTTCAGCAGACACGCCGTGTGCTGAAAGAGGAAATTACCGAAGAAGATATCGCCGGTGTCGTTTCCCGTTGGACGGGCGTCCCGGTCTCCCGCATGCTTGAAGAAGAGGCCGAAAAACTTTCCCGCATGGAGTCCGAGCTTGAGAAGCGCATTGTCGGTCAGACGGAGGCAGTCCAGAAGGTCTCTGACGCCATCAAGCGTTCACGAGCGGGTATCGCCGATCCGAACCGCCCGGTCGGTTCATTCCTCTTCCTCGGCCCCACAGGCGTCGGCAAAACCGAGCTCACCCGCACGCTGGCGGAATTCCTCTTCAACAGCGACAAATCACTCATACGTGTGGACATGTCGGAGTACATGGAGAAACACTCCGTCTCGAAAATGATAGGTTCTCCGCCGGGATATGTCGGACACGACGAAGGCGGCGGACTCACGGAACTCGTCCGTCACCGTCCGTACTCGGTCATACTGTTCGACGAAATCGAGAAGGCGCACCCGGAGGTGTTCAACATTCTTCTCCAGGTCCTCGACAACGGACGTCTGACGGACGCGAAGGGCCGTACGGTCAACTTCAAAAACTGCGTCATCATCATGACGTCCAACATCGGTTCGGAGCACATCGACAAAATGTCGGGCCTCGGCTTCGGCAGCGGATTCACCAAAACCGAGGGTGAGCGCTACGAGCAGGTGAAAAGTAAAGTAATGGATTCGTTGAAAGATTTCTTCCGGCCGGAATTCCTGAACCGTCTCGACGAGATAATTCTGTTCAACATTCTCTCGCCTGAGAGCGTGCACGAAATCGTGCGCATGCAGCTCGACATCGTGGGCAAGCGCCTTGCGGAGAAGCAAATTGCGCTCACGTTCTCCGAGGCGGCAATCGAACACCTTGCAAAGGAAGGGTACAACGCACAGTACGGTGCCCGTCCGCTTAAGCGCCTCATTCAGACGAAGATTCTCACCGCAGTAGCGAACATGATGGTCGCGCGCGGGGTGATGGAGGGCGGCTCCGTGAGTGTGGATGTGAAAGACGGAGAATTTACCTTTGATGTGCGTAAAGGACCTGAGCGCGAGCGTAGCGTGCGCTCCCGTGCGAAGGTAGTTGCGTAAAAATTGATATTCGGTCACGCATACTTTTCTGCTGAAAAGTTGCGCGACCCCGCCTCGGCCCGTCGACCTCCGGCTTTCGAATCCTGACGCTTCGTCCACCGGACGAAGCTCCCGCCACAAAATACAAAAGGCCCTAATGGGGCCTTTTGTATTTTGTGCGCCGGGCAGGATTCGAACCTGCGCAGACCGAAGTCGCTTGGTTTACAGCCAAGTGCGATTGACCACTCCGCCACCGACGCGCGCTGCCATGCGTCACTGTAACGAACGAGCCACATTGCGCATACTACCCGCAGTGTGACCGCCGCCACCGACACGGCAGGCACAAGTATGCCGCATTTTCCCGCGTGTTACAATATTGTCATGAATTTCTGGAGGAATGCCAGTATCGTTTCAGTCGGCACGTTGCTCCTCACTCCATTTGCGGCGGCGGCACAGAGCGCAACACTCAGCAACAAAATCGTGACGTGTGACGGGGTAAATTGCACGGTCTGTAATCTGGCCGATACGGCGCAGAATCTGCTCAACACCGGCATATATGTGATGATTATTCTCTCCGCGGTTATGTTTGCGTGGGCGGGTTTCCAGGCGCTTACGAGCGGCGGCAATTCTGAGAAATACACGAGTGCGCGGCGCATTTTCGGAAACGTCGTTATCGGACTTGTAATTGTCCTGACCGGCTGGATAGTCATCGATACGCTTATGAAAACCCTCGTAGGGGACGGAAAACTCGGTCCGTGGAACAAAGTGTGCATGCTTTTTGAAGGAGCGTTTCAGCACCCCCTGGCGTAGCCCGGTGATTGACGGGAGGCCTGCTCTCGGCTATAGTTCGCCGCGATATGTCACAGGATCAACTTTTCAAACTGGCGTGCTCGAAATGCGGTCGTACCAATTACTGGTCGCGCAAGAACCGCAAGCTCGTTACGCGCAAAATCGACCTCAAAAAGTACTGCAAATGGTGCAAGGCGCACACGAAGCACAAGGAAGCCAAGAAATAGCAGTTTGGAGCCGGCGCCAGCCGGCTCTATACTTAGCACGCCGTAGAAGGCGAAGGGTCCATAGTTCAATGGTAGAACAGCGGTCTCCAAAACCGCTGACCTAGGTTCGATTCCTAGTGGGCCCGCATATGAATATCATCATGGCTGTGCCGTATATCATATGGCTCATCCTTTCCGCACTTTGTTTCGCAGCGGGCGAGTTCTTCTCGAAGAAATTCGGACTTGCTCCCGGATGGATGTATTTGTTCTGCATCCTGGGAAGCTACATGCTCGGCACGCTTCTGTGGCTGCCCGCCATCGTGCAGAACAACCAGCTTTCAATAGTGGGTGCTATATGGTCCGTCATGAGCTTACTGGCTACGGTACTCATCGGCGTCTTGATTTTCAGTGAGACGCTTAATGCGGTCGCGATAACCGGAATAGCTTTCGGACTCATATCAATCTTCCTGCTCTCAATTGCGTAAATGCATGTATGGAACTTCAGGTCGGCGTAAAGGTGCTTTTAAAAAATTCGGACGGATTGTTTTTACTTATCCGCCGGTCGCCGATTAAGTATCCGGAATCACCCAATCGTTGGGATATCCCCGGAGGCAGAATTAACCCCGGTACAACGCTCGCCGAAAACCTGGCGCGCGAAGTGCGGGAAGAAACAGGACTAGTCCTTTCAGGAGAACCGCGGATACTCGCCGCTCAGGATATTCTCAAGGTAGAGGGAAGGCACGTAGTCCGTCTTACGTATGTGGGTCATGCGGACGGTGTGCCCGAGCTCAGCGAGGAGCATACCGAATATTGCTGGGTGTCTCTCGATGAACTTCGAGTTGAGGCGAATGTGGACAGTTTCGTAAAAAAATTATTGGAAGAGGGAATTATTTCCTGAGCCAGGTGCGCACAGCGGCAGGTATTCTTGTCTTGTCCTTCGGTTTGTACCACGTGATGTCGGGGTTGCGTTTCCAGTAGGCGAGCTGCTTTTTTGCATATCTGCGTATATCGCGCTGCAGTTCGGACTCCATCTCATTTTTCGAGATTTTCTTCTGCAGAAAGCGGGCGAGTGAGCGGTACTCAAGTCCGAGTGCCTCCATGCGCTTGTAGCTCAGCCCTGCGGCATGCAGCCGTCGCGCCTCCGCAATCATGCCCCTTCGAATTCGCGAGTGAAGCCGAGCAGAAATCTTTCTCCCCAGCTCTTCAAGAGGGGGGCGTATCCCCACCCACAAAACGTCATATGAAGGTGACACCTTCGGAGACGGGCTTTTTCCGATTGCCTGGGCGATTTCAAGTGCACGGATGAGACGCACGCGGTTGTTGCGCTCGCTCGGGGTAGACATCGAGGAGGCCCGGCGCGGATCGGCCTTTTTGAGCAGTGCGAAAAGCTGTGCGGGATTCTTCTTCGACAATGATGCGCGGAATTTTTCATCCGGCACAACATCAGGAAGCATGATGCGACCGACAAGCGCGTCGATATAGTAGCCGGTCCCGCCGACGATTACAGGCAGTTTCCTGCGCCGGTTAATATCGGCAATCGCTTTGCTTCCGAGGCGCAAGAAATCGCCTGCTGAGAAATCCTTTTTAGGGGATGCGACATCAAGCAGGTGATGGGTAAGTCCGCCCATTTCCCGTTTCGTTATTTTTCCTGTTCCGATGTCCAGGCCCGTGTACACCTGCCGCGAGTCAGCGGAGATAACCTCGCCGTTGAAAACCTTGGCAAGCACCACTGCCAGTGCGCTCTTGCCGGATGCGGTCGGCCCGACTATGACGAGCACTTTCTGCTTCATGGGCGCCAGAGTACACTGGAATGAATGGACGCGCCAAAGCTCTCTATTTACTACGACGGACTGTGCCGGGGATGCGATGCTGTTGCGCGAACACTCGCGAACTCCGCACGTGCCGACTTGTTCAGACTTCAGGATGCGAACACTGTAGATCCGCAGATGCTGCCGGATCGGATTACCAGAGATGCTGCGATGAGAGACGTACATGTCGTGGACGAGACAGGTCGTCAGTACATCGGATTTAGTGCGGTGTTGAAGATACTGGAGCAATATCCCCGGTGGAGATGGCTCGCGAAGGTCGGATATGTGCCGGTATTAAAGCAAGTAGGAACGGGATTGTACCGTCTTATTGCCGATAACAGATATTGGCTGTTCGGGCGAAAGCACGTATCATGAGCGTCTTGCCGGGATGGCGGAATTGGTAGGCTTGGCCATCGGATTCACCACGCATTGCTCTTTGTTTGTACATATTGCCGGGATGGCGGAATTGGTAGACGCGCACGACTCAAAATCGTGTATCGCAAGGTGTGAGGGTTCGAGTCCCTCTCCCGGCACAAGTTTGCATTGCAAACGAGCAGGACTCGAAAGTCGGAGCCGTTTGACGGCGAGACGGGGTCGCGCAGGTTTTCAGCAGAAAACAATGCGTAACCGAGTCCCTCTCCCGGCACAAAAGGGTAAAAGGACGCTGTGATATAATTTTTTTATGGCAAGTCCCTATCAAGGTGATTCTATATTTTGGGTTGAGGTAGAGCGGATACAACCGAACCCGTTTCAGCCGCGCCGTACTTTTGATGAGGCGGCACTCGCATCGTTGTCCGAATCCATCCGGCAATACGGCGTCCTTCAACCGCTCACAGTGACACGCAAAGAAATTGAGCGCCCGGGCGAGGGGATTTTCGTGCAGTATGAGCTCATCGCGGGAGAGCGCAGGCTCAGGGCATCTAAACTCGCGGGACTGCGCGAAGTGCCGGTAGTCATACGCAGTTCGGAAGATTCCGACCGCATGAAGCTTGAGCTCGCAATCATTGAAAATCTTCAGCGCGAGGACCTGAATGCGCTGGACAGGGCGAAGGCGTTCAAGCGGCTTGCGGATGAGTTCTCGATGCAGCACAAGGATATTGCTCTCAAAGTAGGCAAGAGTCGGGAATACGTATCAAACACGCTCCGCATTCTTATGCTCCCGGAGGTTATTCAGCTCGCTTTGCAGGCGGGAGATATTACGGAAGGGCACACGAGGCCGCTTCTCATGCTTGCGGACAGGCCGGAGGAACAGCTGACGCTCTTCCGTGAGGTAGTCGCCCGTCGTATCACCGTACGCGACACCGAGCAGCTCGCGCGCCGGATTGCAGTCGAGCGTGTGCGCCATAAGGCGCTCCTCAGTCCTGACCTCCTCGATTTGGAGAAGAAACTCTCGGAGCGTCTCGGTACACGCGTCCGCATCGAGAAGAAAGATACGGGAGGAAAGCTGCTCATCGATTTCTTCTCTCCGGAGGATTTGACGCAGCTGTGCCTTTTCCTTGCGCAGCCATCGACACAAACTGCGCCCGCACAAGCGAGCGTCGCTCCGATTGTCCCGGACGCCGCGCCTGCGCCGCTCACGGATGCTGCGGGCGAGTCCGCCGCACCCGCAGAGCCACTCGCCGCAGCGCAGACTCCGGATCAAACCAAAGAAAAGGAAAAAGAAGAAAACGACCTGTACTCGATTTCAAACTTCTCCGTCTAGCGCCTCGTCCGCATTTCAATCGCCTTTTTCCGCTCAAGTGCCGCGACAGCAGCTCGGATATGTTTTTTCGCCATGTTTGTCTTCGCGATGTCATGCCATTTTCGCGATGGATGTCCTGCCGGTTTTGTAATCACTTCCACGAGGTCGCCGTTACGTAGGGCGGTATCGAGAGAGACCATCTTACCGTTCACGCGTGCGCCCGACATTTTGTTGCCGAGATCAGAGTGCACCGCATACGCAAAATCAATCGGGGTCGCCGCGACGGGGAGGTCGATGACGTCTCCCTTCGGAGTAAACACGAAGACGCGATGGCTGAAGAAGTCGGCTTTCAACGTGTCCATGTATTCGCTCGTTTCTCCGTCGTGATGTGCGGAGGCGAGTTCGTGCACCCATGTCGGGACCTTTTCCTCGTTCTCTTCATCAGTAGCGGGTACGTGCTTCGATTTCGGGAAAAACTGCCGGATCCATTCGAGTGAACCCCTCTTTGATGCTCCGCCCTGCACTTCTTTGTACGTCAGGTGCGATGCGATGCCGTACAGCGCCTCCCGGTGCTGCGCCTCGGTGCGCATTTGTATTTCGAGTGCACCACCGTCACCCGTATACACAGTCGTATGAATGGATTGGTAGCCGTTGGGTTTCGGAAACGCTATGTAATCTTTTATTTTTCCCGGCACGGGGCGCCAGTGCGCGTGAACGATGCCGAGCGCCGTATAACAGTCGGCAACGGTAGGGAAGATGACGCGCAGCGCGAGGATGTCATGGATTTTCGTGATATCCCAGTCCTTCCTGTCGAGCTTTTTGTACAGACTGTAGATACCCTTAATGCGGGCCTCCGCGCTGAAGTTGCGGACACCCGCCTCGGCCAGCTCGCGCTTGAGCGCGTGCTCCACCTTCTCAAGGCGTCGCTCATTTTCGTTTTTTCGCTCACGGAGCAATTCACGCGTCTTCTCGTATTCTTTCGGCAGAGCCCAGGGGAACGCGGCGTCTTCAAGCTCCTGTTTGGCAACGGACATACCGAGGCGGTCGGCAATCGGCGCATAGATTTCGAGTGTTTCGAGAGCGATGCGTGTGCGCTTCTCCACTTTCGGTACGTGTTCGAGCGTCCGAGCGTTGTGGAGGCGGTCCATGAGTTTGATGATGAGGACGCGGATATCTTTTGCGGTGGCGGCGAAGAGTTTGCGGAGCGATTCGGTGTGGCGCTCGAGTCCGCGGTAGCGGAGCGTACCGAGTTTTGTGACGCCCTGCACGAGCGACAGGGTCTCTTTGCCGAATTCTTGCTCGATGGTCGCGGGTTTTACACCGGCATCCTCGATGGTGTCGTGCAGAAGTCCGGCGGCAATCGAGTGAGCGTCCATGCCGACTTGCGCGAGAAGGAAGCCGACTTCAGCCGGGTGTACAAAGTAATTGTCTCCCGAATATCGCTTTTGGTCTTTGTGAGCTTCCTTCGAAAATTCGTACGCTTTCGTTACCAGTGCGACATCTTCAGGTTTCTTCGATGTCATTTCGGCAAGTATTTCAGCCAAGGGGCGTGTGGGTGCTGTCGTCATACATATCGATGATACTGCGCAACGCGAACTTGGCCAAGCAGAGTCATCATGACTCCCTCGTGTGCAGGGCGTCTTTATTTCTTCGCGTCCGCGAGCTTGTGCGGATTGTGGTTAGGACATGTCTTATTGCTGCAACGCTCAGGTATCGTTTTAGTGCCTTCCATCATGAGGGAGCCGCACATTTCGCAGATTCTTCCCGTCGGCTTGGCTTTGATGGCGTTTTTGCATTTCGGGTAATTCGAACAGGCGTAGAAAAGACCGAATCGTCCGCGCCGCTCCACCATTTCTCCGGTGCCGCACGTCGGGCATGTGACGCCTGTTTTTCTCTTGGCTGCCTCAATCGGGTCCTCTTTGACGAATTTACATTTGGGGTAAGTCGAGCAGGCGATAAAACGTCCGAATTTACCTTCGCGTTCTATGAGTTTGTTGCCGCAATCGGGGCACGGCTCGTCGAGCTCTTTCGGAGGCGCAATTTCTGAGCCGTCCTCCTTGCGCGCGCCGAGGCATTCGGGGAATTTTTTGCAGCTCATGAACCGGCCGTTTTTG
>JAIOPS010000030.1 GCA_021413775.1 Candidatus Kaiserbacteria bacterium
GACGAAAGACTTGCCGAGGCTCACTCCCCGCTCGGTGGAGCGCATGGTGAAACAGTACGCGGTAAAAGCAGGCATTACCCGCAAAGTAACGCCGCACGTCATCCGCCACTCGTTTGCCACGGACCTCCTCGGCAACGGCGCGGACCTCCGTTCGGTGCAGGCACTCCTCGGTCACGCCAACATTGCGACGACGCAGGTGTACACACACGTCACCGACAAACATCTCCGCGAAGTTCACAAGGCATTTCACGGAAAGAGAAGGACGTAGAGAATCGGAGGCGGCTCAAAAGCCGCCTCCGGATGTCGTCGTCTGTTCAGAACAATTTGCGTATGAGCTTGCAGCGTTCTCCGATTGGAAAAAGCGGCTGTGCAAGATCGTCTCTGAGTTTCGGCAAGAAACGCCGTGCACACTCATCGATATTGCGGTCGACGGCTCCGAACAGGAACCAACAACACCGGGCAAGAGCCGGAAAGTCCCGGTACGCAAGGTCAAACGATGTGTCGAGCTGCTTAATGTCATGGTTTATTTCGTACGGCCGCAGCAGCAGCTCATCAAACTCGTCGAAGTGGCGCCGCGGCAGTATGTGGCGGGAATATTCCAACAGACTCGACATGTATCCGTCGTTTGTATTGTAGAAGAGAACGAGCGTTCCACCGATTTCGAGCTGGTCAGTCAATTTTTTTAGGACCTGCTTGTCTGCGCCCTGCAGGCTCAGGTAGCCCAAGACATGACAACAAATGATGAGCTTGTATTTGACCACGGGGTCGAACTCAACGTCCTGGATTTTCATTCGCCAGAATCGGCCGGGCCTCTTCAGTGGGCGAATCCTCGGGTCCGGGTCGATGATGTGCACTTGCGGCGCTTTCTGTAGTGCAAAGGCCACGTTCCCGTCCCGTCCGCCTACATCGAGCACGAGGTCTCCCCGCTTGAGCGTCACATGTTTCTTAATGGCGCGGATAAGCCATTCATTTTCCTGCGTTCTGAGTTTGAAAATGTCGTACTCGGCGGCTCCTTTCGGATGCCATGTCTTCTGGATTGCGTCCGGTCCCTCAATCCTGCCGTATGCGCCGCTCATAGGAAACCTCCTCTGCAGTCAGTTGCTGCCCGATATTATTCTGCTTTTGCGAGAACATGTCAACATTCATCATGAAATAATGATGGCGAAAATAGTGATTGATTCATTATATAAAATAAGGTATTTTTACCGATATGTCGGAGATTCATGATGAAAGTCTGCTGCGCAAAAAACTGGAGGTGCTTGGGCTCTCGCAAAAGGAGTCACGTACGTATCTTGCGCTGCTCTCCCGAGGGTATGTCGGAAGTTCGAAGCTCATTGCGGCGACCGGGCTCCACAGCCAGTACGTCTATGACGGGCTCGCGGGTCTCGAAGAAAAGGGTTTGGTCAATCACGTGATTAGGAATGGCCGGAAGAGATTTGCGGCACAGAGCCCGAAGCACCTTGAGATCCTTGTCCAGGAGAAACAGAGGACAGTGGATGCTTTAGTACCACAGCTCCTCTCCCTTGCAGGAAAGTCCGATATGCGAAGTTTTGAAGTCTATCAAGGGATTGAGTCTTTCAAATCGGAGGAGTTCCAGAAACTCGAGTCGGTGACCGCCGGCACCTCTTTGCATATCATCGGCGATGAGGGAAATCTTTTTTTCGAAGCAATGGGCGACGACATGAATGCGTACGAGGAAATACGTATTGAGAGAAAGATTTTTCTGCGTTATATCGCGAGCCGAGAAAACGTGCAGAACACGCTCCGGGCATTGCCGAGAAGTAAGTATTTTGAGATACGTACGCTCGAAGGTTTGCGACCGGGGAGAACCAACACAAATATCTGGGAAGACAGGGTCTCGATAAATATCTATAGTGAGCCGGTGATTACATTCAGCCTGACGAACCGCGAGATTGCCACGAATTATCTGAATTTTTTTGAATCAATATGGGCAAAGTGCGAGCCTGTAAAAGTGTAATGGTTCTCACGTCATGCAAGGTGCCCCTGACAGGGGCACCTTGCACTCTAGGCGCTCCTGAAGAAGAGCGGTCGTGTCCGGTAACGGCGTGGAGTGCTCGCATACCCGTACTGCTGCACATTCTGTTTTTGCGGTGCGGCAACCCGGAACATGCCCGTGGAGTCCTCGCGGATGGCGTGTCAGAGGTTCCACTCCTCGGTCCCCTTTTCAGTCGGCTCTGTAAACAAGTTGAGTTGATTCATATGTATGGTTGTGCGACTTGGTTCATAACTCGCTCCTTCTTTATATACGACCGTGCATGAGAGCATCGTGAAGAACTTCATACCTGCGCTCGAAAAGCTCGACGCGGACGTCGCCTGCTTTCAGGAGACCAAAGCGGAGCAGCATCAGTCGGAAGTGGATTTGCCGGAGTACGAAGAATATTGGAACTCGTCCCGTACGCGCAAGGGGTACAGCGGGACCGCCATATTCACAAAAAACGAGCCTTTAAGCGTCCATTTCGGCATTCCGGACGATATTTTGAAGAAATACCACATGAAGGATGACTCTTACGGGGACCCGAATGAAGAAGGCCGGGTTGTAGCGGCCGAATTCGAGCACTTCTACGTCGCGACGGTATATACCCCGAACTCAAAGGATGATTTGAGCCGCATCCCCCTCCGTCACAAGTTGTGGGACCCCGCGTTTTTGGAGTACATGAAAAAGCTGGAATCCCATAAACCGGTTATATTTTGCGGTGATTTAAACGTCGCCCATACAGAAGATGACCTTGCGAACCCGAAGCCGAATGCCGGCAAGAAGGGATTCACCGATGAAGAGAGAAGCGGCATCGATGCAATTATCCGGGCAGGCTTTGTGGATACCTTCCGGCTCTTTGTGCAGGGCAATGGTCATTACACGTGGTGGAGTCACTTCAATAACGCGCGCGATAGAAACGTCGGTTGGCGTATTGATTATATTTTTGTCAGCAAGGACCTTGCACCGCTGGTTACACGGGCCCAAATTCATCCGCAACTGCACGGTTCAGACCACTGCCCTATTTCAGTAGACCTCGATATAGAGCCGTAAATTATATAGGACAACTTGATGGGTGAGGATATCCACAGGTCTGTCCTTTACCATGTCCGATATAGGAGTATTCTGAACCTCGGTCGCTCATTGTCGCATTCCCGAGTTTCTATCAAACGGGATATATATCGTACATAAGTACTCAAACACATCATTGTAACGGGCGCCTCTGTGCTCGATTGAGTCAAAGGTACTTGTCGTAATATGTTTCGCGCTCTTTAAGAAAAGCGAGGAATGCAAAAACTAAGTCGCCTGACGCAGGCGGCCCCAAGAAAAAGATGGGGGCCACCCCGTCAGGCGATTTTCTTTTTTCCCACTCAGTGGGAAAAGGGCCAAGCTACGATACGTGGTGTTTGGCGCGAAGTTTCTTGACCTCAGCCTCCTCCTCTTCTGTTTTGCGGTCTTTCCCCTTCTCTCCGAGCTCTTTTAGCGCTTCATCGGCCATGTCCGACATCTCACCAGCCCTCTTTTCGAGATATTCCTCCGTATTTTTTGACGGTTCGTCAAGAACTTCCTCCAGAAGTGCGTGCAGTATCCAGCCGATACGCGGCCCCGGCGCTTCGCCCTTTTCTATCAGTTTCGCACCGTCGATTTTGAGCATGCCGACAGACACGGGGTCTCTCATCGCTTCATCAATCATCGACATGTACTTCCTCAGGCGGAACGGGTGTTCCTTCGGGCGTCCTGTTCCGATGCGGTCGCACACACGAAGGTTCACAAGGTCCACGATGTTTTCCTGTCCGACGCGCGCAATGAGCCGTCGAACCGCCGAGAGCGTAACAACATCCGGGTCCGAGAAGAACATGTGCGCGCGTACGAGGTTGGATACTTTTGATACGGTATCTTTCGGAAATTTGAGGTCGTTCAGTATTTTTTTCGTCATTTTTGCCGAGACGACATCATGACCGTGGAAGGTCCAGTCTTTTTTCTCTTCCGACCACTCACGGGTCGCGGGCTTACCGATGTCGTGCAAAAGCGCCGAGAGGCGGATATCCAGCGACCAATTTTTGTCCGCCGCATGCTGCAGTGAACGGAGCAGGTGCTCGAATACATCAAACGAGTGTGCCTGGTTCTGGTTGCAGCCGAGCCCCTCTTCGAGCTCGGGGAGGACGTACTTCAATATGCCCAGTCTCTGAGCCATATACAAAGCCTGGAGCGGACGCTCGCTCATAACTATCCTTACCAGCTCATCACGGACTCTCTCGCGGGATATTTTACCGAGTTGTGCCGCATTCGCTGCGATGCCGGTTGCGGTCTGTGTATCAATGGCGAAATCGAGCTCGGCGGAAATTCTGATAGCCCGAAGCATGCGCAACGCATCCTCCTCGAAGCGCTTGTGCGGGTCCCCGACCGCCACGATGACTTTCCGCGCAAGGTCTTCACGTCCTCCGTGGAGGTCCCTCATTTCGCCTGACATCACGTCGTATGCAATGGCGTTGATGGTGAAGTCGCGCCGCTCAAGGTCGTCCTCGAGCTTGTCGCTGAAGCGCACTTCATCCGGATGCCGGGCGTTGGAATATTTCCCCTCGATGCGGTACGGCGTTATCTCGACGACTTTCAGTTTCGGATTCTCCGATTGGGTGACGACCCCCACGGTGCCGTAATTATTTTCGTAGAAGGTCTCTTCGAAAAGCTTTTGAATATCTTCCGGCCTCGCATTTGTCGTGATGTCCCAATCTTTCGGCTCTCTGCCGATAAGAAGGTCGCGTACGCAGCCGCCGACAAGCCAGGCGTCGAAGCCGGCGCTCTTGAGGGTCGCCGCGGTCTCGCGGATTATTTCTGGCACAGACATCTCCGCGGTCTTCATAGGATTATTTTACCTCGTAACACCTCGTTTCGCTTCATTGCTCCCGCCAGGATTCGAACCTGGAATAGCAGTTCCGAAGACTGCTGTGATATCCGTTTCACCACGAGAGCGTCACTCATCTCGCACACAACCGATGTATCTCTATCTCTGTGCGGGTACCGGGAATCGAACCCGGGTCATCTGATTGGCAACCAGATGTTCTACCATTGAACCATACCCGCAATATGTTCTCTCTATACATCGAGCCAAAGCACCGCAGCTCTTCGTATCATCCGCCTGAACCATACCCGCATTGCCCACCGATCTTCAGGCCCGCACGTTCAATGCCAAGGGATTATACAGTACTCCCCCACCCCGCAGCAATGATTCCGTCGCGGAGACCTTACTTTTTCTGCTGGGGCTCGCTGCCTTTCTGCTCGGTCGGCTGTTTCTTCTGCTCAGATTTCTGCTGAAATGTATCAACAATTTTCTGAACGACAGGGTGTTGCTCCTTGAGCGGAATGACGGCGGGCGTAGTCGGAGTCTTCGGCGCAGCAGGACGCATGCCGGGCAAAAGGAGTACGCCCGCGCCGCCCTTCTCTTCACGAAATGCCACGAGAATACCGACGATTGCGATTATCAAAAGCACGATAGGAATCCAGCTGGCTGCGCGACATACCGGTACGAAGTACCAGAATCCCACGAGGAGGATAAGAGGAGTCAAAATCATCGCCACCGGGATGGCGGGGTTTTTCTGTATGAGGGGCGGCCGAGAAAGGGCCGCTATAGCCGCTATAACAACATACAGAGCAAGGAGAATGAACCAGAGCTGATAGGCACCCGAAGCGGCACACAGCGCCGCAAAAGAGCTTACCGAGCCTAGAGTGGGCACCGGCACCGGCGCGACAGGCGTCGGAACTGAAGGAACATTCGGCACAGACGGTTTCGACGGTGCCGGTTTCGAAGGAGCTGGCTGCGGCGCAGGCTGAGCAGGTGCCGGCGTGGTTCCGGGAGCGGTGGTTCCGGACGCGCTCACCGCAAATGAAACGATAGTGGCACATACGGGGCTCCCCTGCCTGGCGGAGAGAAGAGTTATAGAGACAGGTAATGAGCCGTGTATCCCGCTGGAGTCAATATCCGTATGGATACGGAGTTGTCCGTCCGGGTTCATGAAGCGCGTCATCTGACGGAACGGGATTACGGTATTCCCTACTGAGCCTGAAATTGCCACGTACGAGCTGTCAGGAATAACGACATCAAATGAGTCGAGTGCGCCGTCGTACACATACGGTGTTACCGATGTGACCATGAGTTGTTGACATGATGCGCCGCCGGGAGGAAGAAGCTGCGCAGTCGAAGATGTGACGGAGCTCGCCGCGAATGAAACACCGGGGAGTACGAAAAGAGCCGCAATGAACACGAAGACCGATCGACGAACCCGTGTAAAAGCTGAACTCATATGTTGCTGCAAACCTAGTACAGCGCTCAGGGCGAGTCAAGGCGCTTTCTGATGCGCACCGATTCATCAGTACTGTCAAGATTCAAGAGTCGAATTTTTGTACCGATCGAGACACAATCAAGGACACATCACGGAATTGGACCGAATTCCGCATGCCAGCGAATAGGGCTCAGAAACAGGATTTATCGCAAACTGTGGACAACTCTGTGGAGATGTGGATAAAGGACACCTCTTACACTCAGGTTTCATGTCCGATTTTATGCGTTTTATCTATATTATAAGCCATATTATGTGGGACATTCAGAGACACTCATAAAAGTAGCAAAAGTTCATAATACGTTACTAAGAAACATGTCAGTCATGCGTTTCCCGTGAAATGAGCCTATACTGCGTATCATGAGTTCCAGGAAAACCGGCAACATAGGAGAGGATGTAGCCTGCCAGTTCCTTCAGGGGAAAGGTTTTCGGGTCATAAAGCGAAATTACCTCAAGCCATGGGGCGAAATCGATATAATTGCTGAGAAGGCGGGGATAATTCACTTTGTGGAGGTTAAGGCCATTTCACGTGAAAGCACGAGCGAAGTTTCCCGTGAAATGGACCACCAACCGGAAGAGCTGGTAGACGTCAGAAAGCTTCGCAAAATTGCGCGCACCGCAGCCTCGTATATGGCAGAGACGAAGGATGATAGAGAGTATCAAATCGACGTCGTCGGCGTTATCTTGAGCCATAAAACGAGGACAGCTCGGTGCCGTCTCGTGGAGCAGGCAGTAGAGGATTCTATATAGGACATTCTATAGGACACGATGTCCTATATGAACCTTGTGCTGACGCCTGTAGAGGTTCTTTTTTTCGGGGCGCCGAGAATCGAACTCGGTCTGTCTGCTCCCAAAGCAGATGTACTACCGGTATACTACGCCCCGAAAAAAGGAATCTTTAAACAAGAAGTCTCGCGTGTAACGCAGCGTATCGTAGCACAGAGTCGTCGGTTTACTTAAAGAGAATCTTCAGCAATTGCGTGACGAGGTCCGGGGCAGCCCGTGTAGAGAAGTCTTCTGTCTCCAGGGCCGGGTCGCCGTTGAGGATTGCCTGCAGATCGGCCCCTGTTTGCGCAGTGATGTCCCGGTTTATGTAACTGAGGGTGATTGCGCGGAGATCTCTGTTCGCGGTCGTGGTGCCTTCACTCGTCGTTGTGATGAGTCCTATCAGATATCCCCACATATTTACCGCAGCTCCTCCGGATGAACCGCTCTGTGCGACGATGATTCCGCCGAGAGAAAGCACATCGACGCTATTTGTGCCGAAGGTGAATAATTTTTTTATCGTCGTTGCCGAACTTGCCGAATACAGGTCGTTTGTAGCGGCAAGACCGCCGATAAATTCAGCCGGATACCCTGCAGCGAGCACGGAGTCGTCAACAAATCCGATGTTCCTCCGTACATCTGCCGTGAGGTACGGGTAGTCGGTCGGCAGGGGATTATCGTCCGCTGAGCCGGCGATAAAAAGAAGTGCGTAGTCGTGTTCGCCCGTTCCGAGGGGGTGATCCGTCGTGATTTCAGATGCGTGTTCTTCAATCCACACCGGTGGAAGGTACAGGACGCGGGGAATCCAACGGATGTGTGCGGGAGAGCCAGTGCGGACAAAACATTCAAGGTTGACGCGGGCGCTCTCTGCGAGGAGAACGTACTGTGCGACATGCGCGTTTGTAAGTATGACGCCACGGGGGCTTATGATGACGCCGCTGCCTGAAATCGGTCGCACAAGACCTGTCGGGGTCGTGCACAGAATATTGACGATAGCCGCGCGGGTCGCATCGTTTACCGCGGCGAGAGGGAGAGGTGCGGTGGGATACGGTTTGGGAATACGTTCAGCCGTGTTTGTCGCTACAAGAGGCGATGTTGATTTTATGGCTTCAGATATAGGTTTTTTGGACGATTGCGGCGAACTTGTTGCAGTTGATTTCGCAACGGGGGTTGTCGTCGCGGAGGTTTCCCCCGACGCCGCGGCGGCTGCGGTGCTCGCAGTCGATGTCGCGACAGCGGGAACCGAAGCAGGCGACGGAGGATTGATCACAAGCAGCCCTATGGCGAGAAACAGAACAAAAAGAATTCCGAAGCGGAGAGGCAATTCTGAGCCGGCGTTCTGCATGGTGCGGGATGGGAGAATCGAACTCCCGACCCAAGTTTGGAAAACTCGTGTTTTACCACTAAACTAATCCCGCGAATGAGCACCGGACTGCGGATACTTCCGCCATGCTCCGGAATCCTCTGATGCGGATGCAATAGAGGATTGGCCCTCACTTTACACGAAGTGACCCGTTCACACAAAATCCGGCACATGGCCGGATTTTGTGCTCTCGAGAGAGCACGCGACGAACGGAAAAGCCGTTACTTAATTGCATCCTTCAGGGTCTTCGAGGCGCGGAACTTCGGCACTCGCATCGCCTTAATCTGTATTGATGCACCTGTGCGGGGGTTTCTGCCCATGCGACCGGCGCGTGTCTTCGCTTCGAAAATGCCGAGACCGGCGATAGAGACTTCCTGACCGCCCTTGAGGCTGTCCGTAATCATGCCGATGATAGCTTCCACGGCGCGCTCACCGTCTGCCTTCGTGCAGCCGATGGTTGCCGCGACTTTCTCAACGAGATCCATTTTATTTGCCATAGATTTGAGATTATCCTTTTAAAATAAAGCTTTTTCGACCGCTCCTACCATTCTGAGCCGTATTTTAGGGGTGTCAAATGACCGCTGTGAGATATCCACACCCAAAAAGGACGCAAAGAAGCGGCTCAAAATCGACGGGGCCCCATAGTGGGGCCCCGATATCAGCTGTAGCACCTCGTAATCCCCATATCCTTCGGCAGGGGACGGATGTTCTCGACCAGAGAATCGAGCAACATGCCGGCGAGGTCCTGCTGTTTTTGGGTCGCGGTGACTCTTCGGAGGCTTTTGCGCACAGTAAATTGCCGCAAGCACTCTGCTCGTAAGGTCAGCTCGAGTCCGCCCGGGCATGCGGCAGCGGGCCAGCACCATGCTATCGGGCCGTACACATCCGCCACCCCGAGAAAAAGCGTGTCAAACAGGTACGGACCGCCGGAAATTTCCATTGCCGGTATATAGAGCGGGCCATGTGCGACTCCGACTGCCAGGAACGCCTGCGCTTTCCTTCGTACGATTGCGGCATGCTGCAGAGTTTTATGCATCATGTGTCTGATGCTTGTGAAGCCCGCAGGGTTGCCCGCCGAGACTCCCTCAAGAACGTGAATCGGATTCTCAAGGTTGTTGTCCATGCGATACGAGCTCAGCTGGCTGCGAAGCTCCTGCGCTACCTGGGTGTTTCGAAGACCGACGGCGAGAGTAACCGGAATCGGGTTGTGTGACATGAGAACACTCCTCTCCCGAGAGGGTAGAGGAGTGTTCGAGAGGCGTCAATGCCCCGTTTGTTACTTTGCGTATTCGATAACGCGCGTCTCGCGTATCACCGATACCTTTATCTCGCCCGGGTACTGCAGCTCCTTTTCAATCTTGTCGGCGATAGTCCGGGCCAACTGGCGCGATTCCAAATCGGACAGAGCCTCAGGCTTCACGATGACGCGGACTTCGCGGCCTGCGGAGATGGCGTAACTCTTCTCGACACCGGGCTCGTTATTTGCAATCGCTTCGAGATCCTCGAGACGTTTGATGTAATTTTCGACGGAATCGCGGCGTGCTCCCGGACGTGCGCCGGAAACAGCATCCGCCACCTGCACAATCATGCTCTCAGGAGTCTCATACGGGTATTCTTCGTGATGCGCCTGCATCGCCTTGATGACCGGCTCTCCGACACCGAATTTCTGCAGAATGCGGCGACCGATTTCGACGTGTGTACCGGGAACCTCGTGGTCCACGGCCTTGCCGATATCGTGAAAGAGGGCGCCTGCGCGCGCGACTGCCGGGTCCGCGCCGAGCTCTTCCGCGAGCATGCCGGCCAAGTGGGCGACTTCGACGGAGTGGTCGAGGACGTTTTGTCCGTAGCTGGTGCGGAAGTAGAGACGTCCCAAAATCATGAGCAATTTCGGGTCGATGTTCGGAACTTTTGCCGCATAGGCCGCTTCGGCGCCCTTCTTTTTGATGATGTTGGTTATCTCAGCTTCTGCTTTTTGCACCGCCTCCTCAATCTTCGCAGGCTGGATGCGACCGTCGAGAATCAGGTTCTCGAGAGCGATGCGGGCTATCTGCCTGCGAATCGGGTCGTACGACGAGAGAGTGAGAGTGCCGGGCGTGTCGTCGATGATGACGTCAACGCCGGTTGCGCGCTCGAATGAGCGGATGTTGCGGCCTTCCTTGCCGATAATCTTTCCCTTTATTTCGTCGCTCGGGAGAGAGATGGTCGTCGCGAGAACATCGGAGACCACCGAGTTGCCGAGGCGATGAACAGCCGATGTGAGTATTTCATTGGCGCGCTTCTCGAGCTTCTCATCGCTCGCGATTTCAAGCTTGCGCATCCGTCCCTCAAGGTCCGTTTCATACTGTTTTTCAACCGAGGAGATGAGTTCAGCCTTCGCCTCATCGGCGGTGAGATTTGCGACTTTCTCCAACTTCTCCTGTTGTGTTTCGATAAGCCGGGCGACTTCTTCGCGCGACTTCTGGAGCTCGTCGTTCTTTTTACCGATTATTTCCTGTTCGTGGTCCTGGTTGGTCTGGCGCTTGTCCAGCATTTCTTCCTTGCGCACAAGCCGCTCCTCCGTCGTTTTGAGGTCGCGCTCACGCTCCTTGAATTCGTTGGTCAGTTGACCTTCTTTTTGCTTGGCCCGCTCCTCCGCATCTTCGAGTACTTTCTTGGCCCGCTCCTCCGCATCGAGCATCATCTTGCGAATCTGTAACTCCATCGAACCCCGTTTGCCCAGGAGGATGAGCATGCGCAGGAAATAGCCGATTGCAATACCGGCCACGCCCGCGAGGGCAAGGAGTGCTAACACTAATTTTAATGACATACGCGTCTGGTCAGACGCGCGCCCCTATGATCGAATAAGTGCAGAAAATGGCTCAACTGTGCTACCCCTGACAAGTTCTCGACGCATACGTGGGTACGCGAATGAAAGTTTGAAATTCATAATACTAAGGTGTACGTCAAATATAGCACCTTGTTTTCACGCATGGAAGGACTTGCCCGCAACCTCGGAACTGCTAGGCTTCGCAGTAGCTCATCAGGAGATTTGACATGGTTCCAGAAACGCGTGCGGTACATGAAGTTGTCAGTGCCAACGTTCTATATGTCGTTGTCGGCGCCGGCGTGGTGGGCACAACGCTCGCCAAACTCGGCATTTCCGGTAACGGTGGCGCTATCGCAATCGCCGGCTATGCGATTCTCGTGATTGCGTTTACGCTTGCCGTGCTGCATCGCAACATCGAATCCACAAATTATCGTCGGATGTGGTACGCGTCGATTGCATGCTCATGGCTTGGGTCGACGGTCCTTGCGTCCGGTGTCTGCTCACTCGTACCTGCCATCGGGACCCTGTATGCGGGGTTTGGTGTCGTGCTGCTGCTCGCGTCGACAATCCTGCGAGCGATGCGCCCCCGCGACCAGATGCTCGCCGGGATTGAGCGGACGCGGAAACTTTTGGCGGAAATCGAAGCGAAAAATCGGTCACTCCAGTTCCCGTGGTAGCTCTTGCGACACGCGACAAAACCCCCGCGCTGTAGCAGCGCGGGGGTTTCGAATTCACATGCTAGTTCAGCACCTTGTCGATGATTCCGTATTCGAGAGCCTCTTTCGCGCCCATGAAGAAGTCGCGGTCGACGTCTTTCTCTATTTTGTCGAGCTTTTGACCCGTATTCTTAGCCAGAATTTTGTTCAACTGCTCGCGCATTTTCAGAATCTGCTTGGCGGTGATTTCGATGTCGGACGCCATGCCCTCCGCTCCTCCTGACGGCTGGTGAATCATGACCTCCGCGTTCGGAAGTGCGAATCGTTTGCCCTTTTCACCGGCTGAAAGAAGAACGGCGCCCATAGACGCGGCCATGCCGATGCATACGGTTGATACGTTCGGCTGAATATGATTCATCGTATCGAGGATAGCGAGACCGGCAGTTACCTGGCCGCCGGGAGAGTTGATGTAGAAAGAGATGTCTTTCTTCGGGTCTTCGGACGCGAGGAAGAGGAGCTGCGCCACAACGAGGTTCGCGACGTCGCCGTCGATGGGCCCACCGAGGAAAATAATGCGTTCTTTTAAGAGACGCGAGTAGATATCGTAGGCGCGTTCACCCATCGATGTCTTCTCGATGACCATCGGGACGAGCATTTGAGAAGTGATGTTTTTCATACGCGTGAGTGTACCCCATGAGATACGGACTCTCAAGTTACCGCTGAAGTCAGGGAGCGTACTGCTTCAAAATTGCCGCCGAATCCGGATATGTATCTCACGGGGAGTTTCGGCACCCTATTCCATTTGGAGACTCGTGCGTGCATGCAAAAAAAGGTCATACTGCGGGAATGAGCATAGACCGAATGAACGAACCACGACACTCCCGGCCGATGGAACACGCCATGGACGAGCTTGAGATGAAAGCGTTTCAAAAGGTGCAGAGTACTCTGGCACTCGTCGCGTACGTGGAGGAACACAATCTCGCAATCAACCCCGCGACTTTCCTGAGACGCGATGACGCAGTGGCGCACAAAATTCGTCACGACGCGGGAATCGAATGGACATCATCGCATTCCGACAGTTCGCCGTCTCTCGCGGAACTCTTCCGTCAGTATTGGCAATCACATCGCGAAGAAATCTTGACGGTCGACATGAGTGAGCAGGGCGCCTGCTCGGCACTCATCGCAAAAATACACGGTATCGCTCAGCAGATGCGCGAAGCGGGGTCTTAGTGGTCGTGGGCGGTGTGACCGACTTTCTCCTCGTTGCCCTCGAGCATGCGGAGCGTCATTTCGTTTTTCATCGCATGGGCGATGTGAGCGCGCAGAGCTTCCGGGTCCGCCTGCGGATAGTGCTCCTTGGCATGCTCGAGTTCGTGCATGAGCGACGCCTCGTCGGGCTCTATATTTTCTTTGCGGGCGATTTCCGCGAGAACAAGCCGGACCTTGGCGCGGTTGTCGGCGGCATCTTTCCATGAGGCGCGGACCTCTTCACGGGTCTTTTTTGTCTCGGCGAAGTAGCTCTCGAGTGATTGGCCGATGCGCGACAAATCATCTTTCAATCGCGCCTCCATGTCATCGAGCTCGTACTCGCGAAGCGTCGCGGGGAAGCGTACGGTGGAATTTTTTACGAGTTCATCCAGTATCGATGCACGGCGCTTTTCCATGGCGCGCATTTCTTTTTCTGTTTTTATGTTTGACCGCACGGTTTCGGTAAATTTCTCGGCGCTTTCGATTCCCAGCGACTGTACAAAGGCATCATCGAGTTCCGGGAGGTCTTTCTCTTCCATCGCTTTCGACTCCTCGGCGGCCTTTTGAGGCTCGGTGCCGGATTCAATCTTGTCGATGCGCGCACGTTCGCGGCGCAGGTGCATGAGGGCTTGCGCGTGCTCTTCGTCGGTGACGGTCGTATCCTCTTTTATTTCGGAATGTTTCTTGCCGATTGCCTTGTAGTCCGGAAGCGTTATTTCCGGCGCGAGTGCGGCACGTGCGGTGAAGACGAGCGGCTTGCCGCTCTCCGGCGTGTCGGTCGTTACCTTCGGAGCCTCCACGATGAGAAGGTTTTCTTTGGCCAAAAGCTCAGGAAGTTCGTGCTGAATAGCTGTCTCTGCGGCATGACGCATGATGGTCGCCTCGCCGTATACCTGCACGATGCGGTCCTCCGGGGCCTTGCCCGGGCGGAAGCCGTCGAGTTTCGCCGTCTTCTGAATTTCTTTGAGCGCTTCGGCGCGGTATTTTAAAAGTACGTCCGCCGGAATTTCAGCGCGGACCTCCGCTTCCCAGCGCTCGTCGTCGCGGGATGTTTTTACATTTTGAAGATGTTGTGACATCGCGAGAGTGTACTCGCAAACGCATCCGCCTGCAATTATTGTTGTGTCGTCGTCGCGTCGCCGGGGATGAGAGGGAGCGTGCCGGGAGTTCTGTTTAATTGAGCGCCCCAAAAGTACAATGCTCCGAAAACGAGAAGTACGATAATGATGACGGTCCCTATGATGGCGCCATTCCCGGACTTGTGTCCTTCGGGCAGCATGAAATCGGTGTCTGTTTCCGGCGCGTGAGGAGGTGTCGGAGGCATACGGGAAGTGTACAGCCCCGCGAACGCGAATCAAACTACCGAAGAGGGGGAAAACGACCCCGCCCGTCTTTTTTGAACTGATTCGCGCTGCAAGGTATACTTGCACATCATGGCAAACGAAATAAAAGTCTTCGGACACAAGTCGCCCGATACTGATACGACATGCTGCGCAGTTCTCTGGGCGTGGTATTTGAATGAGCACACCACCATGAAGGCGGTACCGTATATGTTGGGAGAACCGAACAAGGAAACAGCGTTTGTTCTCGGCAGGTGGGGAGTACCCCAGCCGGCGCTCCTGGAGTCGGTCGGCAAAGACGACAGCGTGGCAATTGTTGATACGAACAACCCGCAGGAGCTTTTTGAAAACATAAACGAGACCACTATTGTCACCCTCATCGACCATCACAAACTTGTCGGAGGCCTCACGAGCGATTCTCCGATGACGGTCACCATCCGTCCTCTCGCTTCCACCGCGAGCGTTATCCATGACCTCATGGGGAGTGCTGCGGATACGCTGCCCGAACCGATGGCCGGGCTCATGCTCTCCTGCATTCTTTCGGATACGCTCGAATTCCGCTCGCCGACGACAACTCCTCACGACAAAATGATTGCGGAAAAATTGGCGAAGCAGCTCAGGCTCGACATGAGCGATTACGCGAACGAAATGTTTGCGGCGAAGTCCGACGTTTCCGATTATACGGACGCCGGGCTCCTGCATCTCGACAGCAAGAAATTCCAGGTAGGGGACAAGAACATCCGCATTTCGACGCTTGAGACGACCGCCCCGGAGACGGTCCTCGCGCGCAAAGCAGGGCTCGTTGCGGCGATACAGAAAATGGTCGCCGACGAGTCCGACACGGACGACATCCTTTTCTTTATCGTCGATATTCTGAAAGAAGAGGCGACAGTGTTTACGTACAACGAACTTACGAAGCAAATCATCTCAAAATCGTTCGAGGTTTCCGTCGAAGGCGACACCGTGGTGCTCCCGGGCGTCGTGTCCCGCAAAAAGCAGATTATCCCTGCGCTGAAAATTTAGAATCGAAGTGACATACAAAATACGCAGGGCCGGCAATCGCCGGCCCTGCGGAAACTTCGATAGAGAGGCGCTTACTCGGCGTCTTTTTCCTTTGATTCGTCAGTTGCTTCCTGCTGTTCCTCGACTTTCTCATCAGCAATGTCACGGTCCTGAGCGATAGGGTCGATGTTTTCCTCGCCGGTATCGGCGGCTTCGTTGTCGTCGCCGGATTCCTTTTTCGTTTCTTCGAATGCGCTTTCTTTTTCGGAAATGTTTTCAAAGTCGGTCGGTGCGGTTTCCGGTGTGGCTGCACCGCTCTCCGCCGCGACTTGTTCGCCGCCCATGCTACGGATATCTATCTTCCAGCCGGTGAGGCGCGCTGCGAGGCGGACGTTTTGGCCGCCGCGGCCGATGGCGAGCGACTGCTGGTCTTCAGCGACGGAGACCACAGCACGATTTTCATCCTCGAAGAGTTCGATGTCGAGCACCTGTGCGGGTTTGAGCGCTTCTTTCACGAAGTCGCCGGCCTTCTCGGACCATTCGACGACGTCGATTTTTTCACCACCGAGTTCGGAGGTAACGACGGCGACGCGTACGCCGCGTTGGCCGACGAGTGCACCGACAGGGTCTACGTGTTCGTCTATAGAATGAACGGCGATTTTGGCCCGGGAACCAGGCTCGCGGACGATGCCCTTCACTTCCACGGTACCGGCTGCCATTTCAGGCACTTCCGTTTCGAAAAGCTTGGTCAAAAAGCGGGGGTGCGAACGGGAGAGACGGATGAATGTGCCGCGGACGCCTTCGTCTACACGCAAAAGGAGTGCGCGCACGCGTTCGCCCTGTCGGTAACGTTCGCCCGGAATCTGCTCGTCGTACGGCAAGATAGCGGTCGCACGACCGAGGTCCACGTAGAGGTTGCCGCGCTCGAAGCGCTGCACGTGGCCGGTGACGATTTCACCTTCGCGCTCACCGTACTCCTCAATAATAGAGGCGCGCTCCGCTTCGCGGACTTTCTGCATGATGACCTGCTTGGCCGCTTGGGCTGCGATGCGTCCGAAATCCTCTCGCGTCTCGAGGGGGAACGAAATTTCTTCGTCGAGCTGCGAGTCTTTCTTGATGCGCTGTGCGTCGGCGAGCATGATGTGCTGCTCCGGATTGAAGCGCGAGCGGTGGTCTTCGTCGCTGAGTGGCTCTTCGTTTTCACCGCGGACGAGCGTCTCGTCGACGACAATCTTCGCCTGGCGGAATTCCATATCGCCCGTCTCGGGATTGAATGTCGCTCGGATTATCTGACCGCGCTTGCCGTACTCGCGGCGGTATGCGGCGGCAAGGGCTGTCGCGAGGGCGTCAATCACGGAATCCCGTGAGATACCGCGCTCCTGCTGAAGCTCGTCGAGTGCTGAGTTGAGTGTTTTGAGGTCGAAAAGTGCCATATGGATTGTGTTGTACTGCCTTTTAAAAAAACGGTCCCGCCAGAGGCGGAACTAATGGATTGATTATAGGCTCGTCGGCCAAAAAGTCAAATGTGCGCGGCTGACCCGGGCCGCGCACATACATGTCACCGAAATCGAGGCCTTACTGCGCGTAGGCTATCGCGCCCTCGAGGCCCTTCTGTAGGGCGTCCCTGTCCTTGTCCGCGGCCCAGGTGTCGAGCGCCGCAAGGTCGTCGCGATTGAGACCGAGCGAGGAGAGCACTTCTTTGGAAACCGAGATTTCGTTGCTTTCGCCGACTGCACAGTCGCTGTACTTGGAGTCCTTGAGCGCCTGCGAGATAAGGCCGCGGACCGAAACAGGACCGGGTACGGTGTTGTTCTTCAGGAGCGCCAACGCTCCACGGAGCGTCGCGGCTCGCCCTTTTGCGTCGAGAGCTTTGCTTCCGAATATACCCATCGATTCCTCCCGTTGTGCGGAGTCTCCGTCACGGAGCTTCCTTCGAATGTCATAACACCTCCTTCTCCGGGAGTACAGGGGTCAGATATCATGCGGTGCGCGTGTGCACCATCGGCCGCCTGCATGATTTTGTAGGATATAATTACGAGCGTATGTATATCTCCGATACACATCTGAAATCATTTCTCGCGGATGCGGGGCTCGTGTCGCAGAAAGATTTCGACGCCGCCGAGGCGGAGGCGAAAGAATCAAAGCAGCCCGTCGGAGATATTCTCATCGCGAAAAATGCCATCGGCGAAGACGAGTTGCGCCGCACGTATGCGTACATTCTCGGTATTCCGTTCGTCTCGCTTGCCGGCACGACCATCAAATACGAAACGCTCTCTCTTATTCCGGAGCCCGTTGCCCGGCGTAACAACATCATCGCGTACAACCACCGCGGAGATGAATTGGAAGTCGCTATGCTCGATACGGATGACCTCGCGGCGATTGATTTCATCAAGAAAAAGACGCACCTCAAGGTCATGCCGCGCCTCACCGATGCTGCGTCCGTAAAACTTGCCCTCAAACAGTATCAGCAAGGTCTGAAAGATAATCTCGGCGATGTCATCGAACGTGAAACGGCAGCGCTTGAGAAGACAGTGGTGGAAGGTGAGAAGGAATTGCGGGAAGTGGCAGAAGGTGTGCCCGCCGTACGCATCGTGGATACGCTGCTTCGTCACGCCAATGCACAGGGAGCATCAGACATTCACATCGAGCCGCTCGAGGATTCACTCCTCATCCGATACCGTATAGACGGTATCTTGCACGATGCGATGGAGCTGCCGAAGCACGCCGCCGCCGCGATTACGGCGCGCATCAAAGTGCTCGCCAACATGCGCCTCGATGAGCATCGGTTGCCGCAGGACGGCCGGTTTGGTACCGAAAGCGGCGGAGAGCGGGTGTCATTCCGTGTCTCTATTCTGCCCACGTACTTCGGCGAGAAGATCGTGATGCGTCTTTTGCGCGACTCGATTTCGGGATTTACGCTCGAGAGCATCGGATTTCACGGCGCCGGGCTCGAGCGGATGCACGATGCGATGAAGAAAACGACGGGCATGGTGCTCACGACGGGTCCGACGGGTGCCGGCAAGTCTACGACTCTGTACACGCTGCTCGACATCATCAACACACCCGATTTGAATATCTCAACGGTGGAAGACCCGATTGAATACCAGATGCCGCGCGTGAACCAGACGCAGGTGCGGCCGGAGATAGGATTTACATTTGCGAACGGCCTCCGTACTCTCGTGCGCCAGGACCCGGATGTCATCATGGTCGGCGAAATCCGCGACAAAGAAACAGCTTCTCTCGCCATCAATGCTTCGCTCACCGGCCACCTGGTGCTCTCGACTCTGCACACGAACTCGGCTGCGGGCGCCGTCGCGCGCCTTCTCGATATGGGCATCGAGCCGTTCCTCCTTGTCTCTACGCTCCGCGTCATCATCGGCCAACGCCTCGTGCGCCGGCTTACTGCTGACCGCGAGAAATACGAGCTCTCACGCGACGAACAGGCGCAGCTCGAAAATGTCGTCGATGCGGGCCAGGTCCTGAAGGCTCTCAAAGAGGAAAAAGCCGTACAAAAAGATGCCACGTGGAAAAACATTCCTTTCTACAAACCGAAAGAGAACGGTCAGACGCCGTCAGGTTATTCGGGTCGGATGGGCATCTACGAAGTGCTTCCCGTCACGTCGACAATCAAAGAGCTCATCCTCGCAGGTGCTACAGGTGACAAAATAGAGGAACAGGCACGCAAAGAGGGCATGCTCACGATGTCCGAGGACGGCATATTTAAGGCGGCGCAGGGAGTGACAACCATAGAAGAAGTTCTTCGTGTCATCACGGAATAAGGTTCTTTCAAACCTTTTTGCGTCGTCACTCGGACAAAATGAGAATGAATTCTCATTTTGAATCCTCATTAGCCGCAATAGGCGCTCCACATAATTTTGTTTTTGCGCGTCGTCGGGCGCGCTTCGTCGTCTATACTTATCGGTGATGGCGTTCTTCAACTACACGGCCGAAAAAAGCGACGGCGAAGTCTACAAAGGTGTTGCGGAAGTGCAGGACCGTTTTGAACTCTACAGTCTCGTGCGACGTGAGGGAGGAAAGATAATTTCCGTCGAAGAAGACGCGGGGCACAATTACTGGAGCATTCACTACTGGAACGCAAAATTCTCTTCCATTAAGGAGTACGACAAAATTCTTTTCTGCCGCAACCTCGGAGCGATGCTTTCAGCCGGACTTTCCCTCGCGCGTGCGCTCTCCGTTCTCGAGCGCCAAACAAAAAATCCCCGGCTTTCCTCTACGATTTCACAAATAGCGTCCGATGTACGACGCGGCGACACGTTGCACGTGTCCTTGGGGAAATTCCCGAAGGTATTTTCGCGCCTCATGATTGCAATGGTCCGTGCGGGCGAGGAAGGAGGCGACTTACCGGCGGCGCTTTCCGTGACGTCCGACCAAATGGAGCGCATGTACGAGCTCAAAAAGAAGATACGTGGCGCGATGCTCTACCCGTGCATCATTCTCGTCGCGATATTCGGCATCGGTGTTGTCATGATGATTGCGGTCGTGCCCACGCTCGCCAATACGTTTGCCGAGATGAATGCGACCCTGCCGACTTCGACCCGGATTGTGATAGGAATTTCGAATTTTCTTGTGCAATACACCGTGCTGGCGCTCGTCGGCATTATCGGCGTTGTGTTTGCGGTCATTGCGATGATGAAAACAAAAGCCGGCCGTCGCGCGGGCGATTGGCTCTTCCTGCACCTGCCGTCAATCGGGGAAATGGTGAAGGAAGTAAATGCGGCGCGTACATCTCGAACGCTCGCCTCGCTCTCGGCCTCCGGCGTGGACATTCTGACCTCTCTCGAAATCACGCGTGAAGTTGTACAGAATTCTTTTTTTCAGGCGGTTCTTGCGGAGGCACAGGCCGACGTAAGTTCCGGCCAGCCGCTCTCCGCAACTTTCACCAGGCATGAAAAATTGTATCCGCCGTTTGTCGGGGAGATGATGGCGGTAGGTGAAGAGACGGGCTCGACCGCCGACATGTTGAAGCGTCTGGCCTCGTACTACGAAGAAGAGGTAGACAGAAAAACAAAAGACATGTCGACCATTATCGAACCGTTCCTCATGGTCTTTATCGGAGGTGCGGTAGGTTTCTTCGCTGTTTCCATGATTACGCCTATCTACCAGCTTTCGGAGCACATTTAATACACTATGGTGCGCCCCTCGTCAGCAGGCGTGACACTCATCGACACGGTTGTCGGGACGGCGCTTATGCTGCTCATTTTCATGGGCGTTGCCGCAGCGTTCCAGCTTTCGATTGATGTTGTCACCTCCAACAAGGCGCGCGCAGGGGCGATCGCGCTCCTCAATGAGCGCATGGAGTACATTCACAGTCTCACCTACAGTGCTATCGGTACTTCGGGCGGCATCCCCTCGGGGGCACTCGCGCAGAATGAAACCGTCATGCTCAATGGCGTTACGTACAATCGGCGAACCCTCATCGTGTACTACGACGATTCGAAGGACGGCTCCGGCGGCGGCGATGCCAACACCATTCAGGCGGATTCCAAAGTCTTCAAAGTGGACGTGTCGTGGACCTCGCGAACCGGTACCCGCCACATCACCGCGTCTGCCCGCGTCGCGCCGCTCACCGGACTTGAGTCTGCGGTTTCCGGCGGTACACTCACAATCAATGCCGTTGATTCTCTCGGTGCTCCGATTTCGAGTGCGCAGGTAACAGTGGTCAATGCCGGTACATCGGTAAACCTCATAACGTATACGAATGCGAGCGGTACGATACAGTTCGTAGGCACTCCCGCCAGCGCCGGGTATCAAATCAGCGTCACGAAATCAGGATATTCCACGGCGCAGACGTATTCCGCCACGGCACAGAATACGAGCCCGAACCCCGGTCATCTCACGGTCACGAACAATGTGACGACATCGGCGACGTTTGCCGTCGACGTGTTGGGTAACAAAACAGTCCGTACATGGACGCCTGTGCAGACGGGAACGACCACCGATACATATGCGGACAGTTCAAAGATAGCCACCTCATCAAATGTATCGGTTGCGTCCGGTGTCGCGGCTATATCTGCGCCTGCGCCGTATGGTACGGGACTTCTTCAGTCTACGGCTGTTGCGCCTTCGTATCTGTACGGTTGGAAGTTGCTCACGTGGACCGATTCAAAACCCGCCGGGACCTCCATCGTCTACCGGGTCTATGATTTCGGAGGCTCAGCGCTCATCCCCGACAGTCAATTGCCGGGCAATGCGGCGGGCTTCACAGCATCACCCGTCAACCTCTCCGGGATTTCAACATCAACCTATACAGGTCTGAGAATCGGCGCGACGCTGACCGGTTCGGCATCGGCGACGCCCTCCATCGACACGTGGAGTCTCGGATATGATTACGGACCGATTCCGCTCCCGAACATCGCGTTTACGCTCACAGGCTCGAAGACAATCGGCTCCGGTCCGTCCGGGACGGTCTACAAGTACAGTCAATCGCTCAATACCGGGGCAGGCGCGTCGCTCTATATTCCGAACATTGAATGGGATACCTACACTATCGCCGTTGCGTCGAGTACGGGCTACGATATTTCGAAATCCTGTAATCCGCAGCCGGAAACCCTTTCTCCGGGTAGTAGTGTGACGACCGACCTGTATCTTTCCGCTCACACTGCAAGTTCGCTGCTCGTTGATGTGCGGTCCGCGGCGACGGGAGCGCTCTTGCCGAACGCCTCCGTGCAGCTTACGAAGACCGGCTACAATGCAACCGTCTCGACCGGTTCATGCGGACAGGCGTTCTTCAGCGGGCTCACGAATGCCACGTACACCATCGTCGTTTCTCTTGCGGGGTATACGACATACACGGGGACGAATGCGGCGGTCGTAAACGGAACGACGAAGTATTCCGTATCACTCAATTAATATGGCAAAGATTTCAGTACACCGAAGCCGGGGAATGACGCTCATCGAAGCCGTGATATGGATTTCCATGTTTACGGTCGCGATGTCCGCGATTGTCACGAGTGTCATTTACTTCTACCGCTCGAGCAACTTCGCGATTCAAGAAGCGAGCGCCATTTCTGCGGCACAGCACGGGATGGACCTCATGGTGCGCACGATTCGGGAAGCCTCGTACGCATCCGACGGCGCGTATCCCGTGGCGGCTATCGCGACTTCAAGCTTCACATTTTATGCCGATGTCGATTCGGACTCCGCAATCGAGCGCGTGCACTACTACCTGAACAATAAGTCGCTCATCAAGGGTGTTGCTGACCCGACAGGCGACCCGCCGACGTACCCCGTGGCGGAAGCAACCACGTCGATATCCGAGAGCATGCGCAACTTTGACGAAAATGTCGCGCTCTTTACTTACTACAATAAGACCGGCGGACTCATAACGGACTACACAAAAAGAGGGGATGTCCGCTTTGTCACACTTAACGTTATTGTGGATATCGACCCGAATCGTACGCCGACAACGACCTCACTGCGCTCTTCTGCAGCGCTCCGAAACCTTTCGGGTCAATAATGGATATGCAACAGAGCACTCAACATATACAGGGCGGTCAGAGTCGTACGCCGCAATCGGGGGTCACGACGTTGATGGTCGTCGGGTTCATGGGGGTTTTTATGATGATTCTCGGCATGCTGACGAGCTATGTGTTTGAGCAAGCGAAGTACGGTCGTGCACTGTACGGACGTGAGCAGGCGCTCCACATCGCCGAGTCCGGTCTCGAATACTACCGGTGGTTTCTCTCTCACAATCCGGGAAATCTCACCAATGGTACAGGACTCGCGGGCCCCTACACCTACACATTGAATGACCCGGAGGGCGGCGCACTCGGCACGGCATCGCTCACGGTGACCGGTGCGACCCAGTGCGGACAATTGCAGTGGATAGACATTACTTCCCGGGGCGTTTCGAATCTGAACCCATCGTATCCGAGAACGTTGTATGCGCGTTACATGCATCCGTCCGTCGCCACGTTCTCGTATTTGCTCAACAGCTCCGTGTGGGCAGGTGCCGACAGGAATATCACGGGCCCGTATTTTTCCAACGGCGGAATACGTATGGACGGGACGAACAATTCAAATGTGTCGAGCGCCGTTTCTACATGGTATTGCGATATCGATTACAACTGCGACCCGACGCAATCTACTGCTCCCGGCGTCCTCGGTTCCGGTTCCGGTTCCGCGCTCTGGCAGTATCCGGTAGCCTCGGTGGATTTCGGCGCCATCAGTGCGAATTTCGCGAATCTCAAAACGTATGCAAGCAGCAACGGGGGACTATATTTCGCAAAAGCGTCCGGTTCTGTGAGCAGTCGCGGATACCATTTCATTTTTAACTCGGACGGGACGGTGACCGTAAAGCGCGTCTCGGCGACGACGGCGGTGCCGAGCTACTCGGACCAGGACGGATGGGTGCTCAGCGAGTACAGCATCATCAAGACGGAGACTTTGGTGGGCACGTACACCATTCCCGCATCATGCAGTCTCATTTTCGTGGAAGACCGCGCGTGGGTGGAAGGTACGGTCAAGGGCAAGGTTACCCTCGTTGCCGCGACGCCGTCGGACGCCTCAACGGCGCCGACAATTTATATTCCGAACAACATCACGTACGCGACCAATGACGGCACAACCGGACTGACCCTCATGGCTGAAGACAGCGTGCTCATTCCGTTGAATTCGCCCGACACGATGACTATCCGAGGCATATTCGTCGCTCAAGGCGGACATTTCGGGAGAAATTTTTACATTTACGACCCCGATTACGGTTCGTACTCCGTCTCTTCTACCTGGTCGTCGTACGTCGTTCAGTCGCAACTGACGACGCAAGGCTCGGTCGTATCCAATCTGCGCACCGGTACGAGTTGGGATTGCGGGAGCGGTACATGCTCTGGATACCAGACGCGTGTGGATGCGTACGACCAGTTGCAGGCGACCAGTCCGCCGCCCTTTACTCCCGGCTCGACGACCGACTACAAATTTGTGCTCTGGAGAGAGGAGTAGCCGTACTCATGCGTGAGGTTGTGAAATATGCACATGCTACAATCCGTGCATGAAATCTATTGTCGTGGCGAACTGGAAGATGCACCCTGCGACTTTTAAAGAGGCGAAACAGCTCTTTGAGGCGACGAAGAAAGCTGCGGAGAAGGCGAAAGGGGTATCGGTTATCGTTGCTCCGCCCGCCATTTATCTGCGGGAAATCGTCAAGCTGTACAAAGGCCGCCGCGTCGCGTTCGCCATGCAGGACGGGAATGCCGAGGCGGTCGGCGCGTGTACCGGGGAAATCTCGATAGCACAGGGCAAGGATTCGAAAGCCGGCTACGTGATTATCGCGCATGCCGAACGGCGCTCGATGGGAGAGACGAATGACGGTGCACGCCGGAAAGTCAGCGCTGCACTGAACAGCAAAATGACGCCCGTTCTGTGCGTCGGCGAAGCAAGCCGGGACGGTACGGGAGAGCACTTCAATTTCATAAAAGAACAACTTCGTATCGGCCTGGCGGATGTGACGGCTCCGAAAGTCTCGCAGGTCATTATTGCCTACGAACCTGTGTGGGCAATCGGAGCAACGCGTCCGATGGAGGCGCATGACATGCATGAGATGGCGATATTTATCCGGAAATCTATCGTGGAAACGCACGGGAAGGACGGAATGAATATGAAAATACTTTACGGCGGTTCTATCGATGAGACGAACGCCGCCGGCATGCTTCGTGACGGAGACATTGCGGGGTTCCTGGTCGGACGTGCATCGACGGAAGCGACAAAGTGCGCAGCGCTTATTCACTCACTTTCTGAAGCATGAGATGCATAGACGAACTTTCAGCGGCGGATTTGAAAGGAAAAAGAGTTCTGCTTCGTTCTGATTTTAATGTCCCGCTCAGTGCATCCGGCGAGGTCGGAGATATATTCAGGCTCACACAGGGATGGCAGAGCGTGAAGTACTTGTCGGAGCGCGGCGCAAAGGTAATCATCATTTCACATATCGGTCGCGACCCTGCGGAGTCGCTTAAGCCCGTCGCTGAGGCTTTGAAAAAATTCGGAAGCGTATCGTTTGTGGCGGACATTTTCGGCGATGCAGCGGAAGGTGCCCGCGCGTCTATGCGCGATGGAGAAATATTGTTGCTGGAGAATCTGCGGAGCGATTCGCGCGAGACCGAGAACGACGCCGGCATGGGCAGAGAGCTCGCCGCTTTCGCGGACATGTATGTGGACGATGCGTTTGCGGCCGCTCACCGTGCGCACGCATCCATTGTCTCCGTCGCCGGCTTTTTACCTCATTATGCGGGACTTCTCATGCGCGATGAGATTACACAGCTCGACAAGGCCCGCGCACCGGAGCATCCCTCGTTTGCGATTTTGGGAGGAGCGAAGTTTGAAACAAAAGCCCCTCTTATTCAAGCGCTTCTCTCCACATACGATAACGTCTTCATCACAGGCGCGCTTGCAAACGACGTTTTTAAAGCGAAAGGCTATCCCGTCGGCCGGTCGCTCATTTCAAAGGAGCTGCCGTCGAAGGAAATTCTCGAGAACCCGCGTTTTCTCGCACCGATAGACGCGACTGTAGAAAACAGCGGGAAAGAAGTGAAAGTGAAAAAGCCGGATACGGTGGAGGATGACGACAAAATCGTCGACATCGGACCGGACTCGGTACAGGAAATCGCACCCGCCCTCTCGCAGGCAAAATTTATTTTATGGAACGGTCCCACCGGTTTGTATGAGGCAGGCTACGTTTCGTACACACATGCTATTGCCGCTCTCATAGCACATGCCGTAGAGGACGGCGCACAGGCGGTCATCGGGGGAGGTGACACGATCGCCGCGATACTCGAGTCGGATATTCCTCCGGAAAAACTCGGTTTCCTTTCGACCGGCGGAGGAGCGATGCTCGAGTATTTGCTGAAAGGAACACTCCCCGGAATCGATGCGTTGAAGTAAAGCGCGCGACGCTTTTCTGTGCTCCTGCTTTACAGCAAGGCGCTTATTTTTTCTTTCAGGGATTCAGCTTCACCGTCTTTGTAATCTTTGTGCTTCCACAACTGTAATCCGTCTCCTTTATAACGGGGGATGACGTGGATGTGCGGATGGTAAATAACCTGACCCGCATGCGAACGGTTATTCATCATGATATTGACGCCGTCCGCTCCGAGGGCCTTTTCAAGAGCGTGTGCAACTTTGCGCGCCGTCTCCGTTGTAGCGGCCCAGTCCTCAGGTGAAACGTCGAAGATGTTCTCTGCTGTCGACGATTTGGGGATGACGAGCGTATGGCCGGGGCTCACCGGATGAATATCAAGGAATGCCAGCGTGCCTTCGTCTTCATACACTTTGTACGAGGGGAGGTCGCCTGAGACGATTCTGCAAAAGACGCATCCGTTCATGAGAGGAGTATATCAAACAGCATGCGCGACAGTGTACAATCGGCCTGATGCCTCTCTCTGACTTGGTGCAGTCACTTCTCGCGAAGCGCGGTGTCGTCGACCCCGATGCCGTTGCCGCGTTTCTGCAGCCGGATTACGCTTCGCTCCATTCGCCCTTTTTACTGGAGGGTATTGAGGCGGCGGTAACGCGTACACTCGACGCCATAGCGGCGGGAGAGCGAATCGCGGTGTACGCGGATTTTGACTGCGACGGCATTCCGGGTGCATCGCTCCTCTCGGATGTCTTTGCAAAAATCCGGTACGAGAATGTGGAAGTGTACATTCCGCATCGTGACCGCGAAGGATACGGTGTTCACGAAAGCGCAATCACCGCGCTCGCAAAACGCGGCGTGAAACTCATCATTACCGTCGACGTTGGGACGACGGCGGTGGCAGCAGTGCGGTATGCGAAAGAACAGGACGTGGATGTCATTGTCACGGACCATCACGAAATCATGTCCGAATTACCTGATGCCGTAGCCGTCCTCAATCCGAAACTCGGTTCGTATCCCTTCCGCGATTTATGCGGTACGGGGGTGGCTTTCAAGTTCGCACAAGCGCTTCTCACACGAGGCCGCGAGCGCGGCATGCAGGAGTTTCTTTCCGTGTCCGAAGGGTGGGAGAAATGGCTGCTCGATCTCGTCGCTATTGCGACGGTCGCCGACATGGTTCCGCTTCTCGGAGAAAATCGGACGCTCGTGCATTGGGGGCTCTCGGTATTGCGCAAAACACCGCGCGTCGGTATTACCGCATTGTGTAATGAAATGCGCATACGAAAGTCCGAGATTACCGAAGACGAGATAGGCTTTTCAATCGCGCCGCGCATTAACGCCGCATCCAGAATGGATGAGCCGCAGCTCGCGCTTTCGCTTTTGACGACACGTGACAAAAATGAAGCTGAGACACTCGCGCGACAATTGGAGAAACTCAATGCGAGCCGCAAAGGAGTTGTCGCGGGTATCGTAAAGCAGGCAAAAAAACATATGAACGAACGTTTTCGCGACGACGAACGGGTCGTTGTACTCGGAGACCCGGAATGGAAACCGGCGCTTTTGGGACTCGCCGCCAATTCCTTGCTCGGGACACGCAGCGGACTCGTGTGCCTGTGGGGAAGAGATGCAAACGGCAAGTTGAAGGGCTCGTGCCGTTCCGACGGTTCGCTCAGCATCGTGGATGTGTTTACGGGAGCTTCGGACTGTTTCGAAGAATTCGGCGGACACGCGGCATCCGGCGGGTTCACTCTTGTCTCCGAGCGAGTGCATACACTGCAGGAATCATTGAGTGCCGCCGCTGCCGCATCAGAACGCGCCCCCGAAAAAGAAAATGTCGCGCACGACGCGCTCATCACGCTGCGTGAAGTCTCGGGAAATCTTTTGAAAGATATTTCACGACTCGCTCCGTTCGGCGTCGGCAATAAAAAACCGGTATTTTTGATTCGCAACGCGGTTGCCGTATCGGCGAAGGCATTCGGAAAGGAGAAAAATCACGTTGAGGTACATCTGACGTGCAGTGAGTCGGGAATGCGCGCACGGGGTTTCGACTTTTTCCGCACCGTTTCGGACTTCACCATGGTGCCGGAAGCGGGCCGCGCGACATCGGTCTTGGCGACCATTGAGCGCGATACATTCCGCGGCGGACTCGCACTCAGATTGGTGGATGTTCTCCCCGGCTCGTAATCCGAGCACGGCCTTTTTCACCGGCGGCTACTTATGGTAGCGTTCTGGTATGCAAACATCATCTGTCGCGGGTTCTATCGGATTCGGCTGGGAGACCTTTAAGAAACGACCGTGGTTTTTCGTCGGGGCGATGTGTATTGTCATTGCCGCAAACATAGTCGTATCGGAAGTGACGAAAGCGTTGGGCACGCACGGAAGCGCCGCTTTTGCGGCCTCAGTTGTGAGAGTTGCGGGCAGTACACTCATCGGCTTGGGAACGCTCGCTTTTTTCCTGAAAGCGCATGACAGCGTTGAGAGCGTCTCGGTGAATGACCTCTGGCATCCGAGACTGTTCTGGAAATATTTGGGAGCGACGATTCTTGCGGGCGTCGTTATCGCTCTCGCGATGATTCCGCTTCTTCTCTTTGCTCTCTTCTTCGGCATCGGTGCTTTCGTTTCACACGGCGCATCAGGCGTTATTCTTGGCATTGCAATCGCCATGGGCGTGGCATGTCTCGCGCTCGCGCTCTTTCTTTCATCCGTCCTGGTCTACACACCGTACACTGTCGTAGATAGGGAGTTAGGTCCGATCAGCGCGCTGAAAGAAAGTGCGCGCATATCGAAAGGTCACCGCCTTCTTATTGTCGCGATGCTTCTCAGTATTGTGCTCATGAATATCGCCGGCGCGATTCTTTTCTTCGTAGGAATTCTCGTGAGCGCGCCCGTCTCATCTCTTGCAATGGTTCACCTCTACCGCACGCTCACCGCTCCCGCAGTATCCGTCTAGAGAGCGCCGGTGCTCATCTCCGCTGTACCGCTCAGTGAAACGGAGCTCTTTTGTATCGTGTATTATTACGCCACCTATGAACAAGCTGATTATGTACACCGACGGGGGAGCGCGCGGCAACCCGGGCCCCGCAGCCGCCGGGGTCGTCATTATCGACGGCGCACAAAAAATTGAATTCAATAAGTATCTCGGCGAGAAGCAGACGAACAATTGGGCGGAGTACGAAGCCGTGGTCCTCGCGCTCATTGAAGCGAAGAAGCACGGACTTGCCGGGCGTGAGTTGGAAGTACGTATGGATTCCAAACTTGTCGTAGAGCAAGTCTCCGGCAACTGGAAGATAAAAGAACCCGGGCTGAAGTCGCAGGCGGCAAAAGTAAAAACACTTCTTGCGGATTTTCCTCAAAACAAATTTGTGTATGTGCCGCGTGCTGAGAATGCCGAAGCGGATGCGCTCGTAAATCAGGCACTCGACGAACAGCTGTAGGCTGTTGCGTATCTCGAGAGGTGAGAGTACCGTTATAGACGGAGTGTTCGTTACATAGCGTGCACACAGTACGGACACTCCGTCTCGTCTGATGCATCACCATCGTTAGGGAGAATGCGATGAAACATCTCGATTTGAGGACCCTGCAGGCCGCGGCCGTTCCGCTTCCGGCAAGCATGGGCAAGCGCGAACTTCTGACCGCGGTCGCTCAGGTTATCCGCTCCATCGGCCCGGCGACGTTCAAGAGTCTCGTCAACGTCGAAGGTTCACTCTCGGCGCTCCGTGCCACATCGGTCACCGGTACGCCGATTGAGCCGATTGCCGAAGCCCTCGCAGCGGGCGGCCGTGACCCCGGCACGACCGTTGGCACCGTGATGGACGCGATGAACTTCACGCAGTCCGACGTGAATTCGCTGGCCTGCTACTGCGCGAACGGCGACACCATGACGGCCGAACGCGCCGCTGCGAATCTGGACGCACTCGCCGCCAAGTGCTGACTGCGAATTCAGCGTGCGCTGCGACCCGCCCCGGAGCTTCGGCTCCGGGGCGATTTTTTTTGATACGCTTACGGCAATGGGGTCGCGGATTGTATGGGCCGTCGTCGGAGGTTTTTTGTCGGGAGTTTTTGTCGCGTCCGTATCCGGTGCGGGGAAATCGCTCGCGATGTTTGTGTTGCTGCTCGGCATCGTCGCAGTGCTTTTCAGTCTCATTGAAAAAGGTAAGAAAAAGATACTTATTGTTTTTGCAGTCGCCTGCACCATGTTCTCGCTCGGTGTAACGCGCATGGAGATGGCGGCGCGGATAGGTGACCCGGTACTTTCCGCGCGGATAGGATCCCCGGTTGTTCTGAACGGAATTGTTACGGAAGAACCTGATGCCCGGGAGACGAGCGTGCGCGTGACCGTCGATGTGGCGGAACTGCGTGCGAGTTCAACGATTCCGGTACGCGCCCGGGTGCTGGTTGTCGCGCCTGCGCACACCGAGGTCCGGTACGGAGATGTTGTGCAGGTGAAAGGAGCATTGGAATTGCCGGAATCGTTTGATACGACGGCCGGAAGATTGTTCGATTACCCGAGCTATCTCGCAAAAGACGGCGTGCTCTATACAGTGTCATTCGCGAAGATAACAAAAACGGGCGAAAGTCTCAGTTGGAGAAACGGCTCTGTCGTGAAAGCTGCGGCAATCCGGATGAAGTACGTTTTTCTCGACGGTCTCGGCGCAGCGCTTCCCGAACCGGAGGCGGGACTTGCGGGCGGGATTACCGTCGGCGACAAGCGCTCGATCGGAAAAGAGCTCTCTGAAGAATTTCAGAGAGTCTCGCTCATTCACATGGTGGTTCTTTCAGGATATAACATCACTGTTGTTGTGAATGCGGTGACGGCATATATGGGAGCGTTTTCTCACGCGATTCGCTTCAGTGCTGCGGGATTCATCGTCATGATGTTCGCGCTCATGGCGGGAGGCGCAGCCAGTGCCGTGCGGGCGGGACTGATGGCCCTTATCGCGATATTCGCGCGCATCACACACCGCGTGTTTCTCGCAGAGCGGGTCCTCGGTGTCGTCGCATGTCTCATGGTTTTTTGGAATCCGTGGACGCTCGTTTTCGATCCGGGATTCCAGCTCTCGGCGCTCGCAACGCTGGGCCTCATTCTCTACACACCGATATTTTCTGATTGGCTTTCGCGCGTCCCGGAAAGATTCGGACTGCGCGAAATCGTCGCATCAACGTGCGGTACGCAGCTCATGGTGTTACCGCTGCTCCTGTATCAGAACGGTTCTCTCTCCATCGTTGCATTGCCGGCGAATCTTTTCGCCCTCATCACAGTGCCGCTTGCGATGTTCGCGTCATTTGTCGCGGCGGTCGCCGGCATGGTGACGGGGCCGCTTGCACCGGTTTTCGGAGCCCCTGCGTATCTGGTACTGCGGTATGAAATTTCCGTTGCGCATGTTTTCGCATCTCTCCCGTATGCCGCAGTATTGGTCCCCGCGTTCGGCGTCCTCTGGCTATCCGCAGCGTACGCTTTTCTTGCAGCGGCGTACGTATACGTACAAAAGAAAAAAGGCAGAGCACTGGGCTCTGCCGATTCGCTGACTGCGGTTCAGCAGCTCTAAGAGCGGTGCCGCGTTCGTTATGCCTGGTCGAGGGCAGGGTGCGGCGTAAACTCGGTGTGCGGAAGGGTCGCGATGACGGGATTGGTGCCCGCAAACAAGCCCATCTCGATGTTGTCGAGAGTGCGGCACAGTGCGCGTGCCCAGCACGGCTTCTCGCCGAGCGGCTTGAACGCTGCAGAAAACTTTTCGTGAACCTCGTGCAGGTCGACCGCGGGAAGTTTGTGCATGACGCGTTCTATCATGTTCGCGATGGCACGAAGCTCCACGAGCGCGCCGCTCGGGCTCTCGGCGTTGACGGAGGCGATGTTCGAAAGGAGCAAATCCTTCGAGATGCTGTCAGCCATGTCTTCTATTCCCCAGAAAGAACTCGTTATCCGTCTGTACGAGACGGAGCTCCGCGTTGTGCGGAATGTGCATATTTCACCACATTTAATATAAATAAGCAATGTTTACACTAAAAACGGCCGGGGTTCCCCCCGGCCGTATTCTCGCCGCCGAAAAAAACCTTCAGTGCGCGCCGCCGCCTTCCGCAGGCGGGACGGAATCGGCTTTCGGTCCTTCAGACGCCATCTGGTCGCGTTCGACACGTTCGCGCTGGTCGATGCCGCGCTCAGTGTCGGACTTGCCGTCGTCTTTGTCACGTCGCGTGACGGGCTTGTTCGGTGCCAAGAGAGAACCCTCCTCTGTCGTGAAGTGAGCCGTTGCCGGATATGCAAACGGGACTCCTGGTGGAGTCCCGTAAGCCTAACGCCATGTTACTGAAGTGCAAGTGAACCGACGGTTACATCGATGCGGGAGCTGCAGGGCGCATCGAATTGCCCTTGTACCAGCCGATGGCAGCCGCAGGGATGACCCAGTATCCGAGAAGGACGAGGGTCGACCAGTTGGCGATGAATGGCCAAAAATTCGGCAGTATGCCGACCATCTGCGAGAGGGAGCCCGTCTGTGCAAGTACGCCTGTGATTCCCGTCAGAAATGCGGTGACAATCGCGACCGCAAAACCTATAAGACCGAAAACGGCTCCGGACTGTGCGCTCTTGGCACCGTACCACCACGTAAGAATGCCGACACACACCGCCGCCAAGATAACGTACGCGATGTACTGGAGAGTAAAGATGCCTCCGCCCTGCGATGCGGGGAGAAGAGCGACGAGAGCCGCGATGACGTTGTTGTTAAGGTAATTGCCCAGAAACGCAATGAGTATGGATCGCTCCCACATAAAGTAAGTATGAATGCTAATACCGTAACGATACCTTACTTACGGGCATCACCAAGCCGTTTGTCCACATGATATCGCTCGGGATGTGCCACAGCGGAACCCGGCCGACACACCTGCGGTGTCGTCCTTAATCCTCGCGTGCGGCGCCGCTGCGCGTCGGCCGAGCCCGCACGCTGCGGGGATTCCGCTGTGGCACATCCGCTCGCTCTTACGCTAGGCACTCGCAGCTGCGAAGCGCTTCTCAATGACGCTCCAATTCAGGTTTTTGAAGAATGCTTCGACGTACTTGCCCTTGCCCTGTGCTCCGTAATCAAGAAGAAACGCGTGTTCCCACACGTCGAGAGCGAGAATGACCGGAAGCGACACGAAATGTCCCTGATGCTGCTCGCCCGCGAATCCCGCCTGGAACTGTTTACACTGCGGGTCGTAGTACAGGATTGCCCAGCCGGGTCCGCGCATGTTGGCTATCGCTCTGAAATACGGTTCGAAATATTCGTGGTACTCCTTCTTGAATGCTTCGCTGAGAGCTGAGTCGGGGTTTATCGCGTGAGCGCCTCCTTCGAATTGTTCGAAATACAGCTCGTGCAAGCGCATTCCGTCGAATTCAAAAGATTTCCGGCGGATGAGCTCAGACAGCGCGTGAGCATTTTTCTCGGTATCGGCTGCATACTCGACGAGTTTCGCGGCAATCGTATTGAAATTTTTCACGTATCCCTGATAGAGGCCGAGGTGCTCGTCAACTGACTTTTGCGAGATGCCGTCGAGCGTTGGAATCTGGAACGTTTTCGGTTCGTATTGCATATGCACAGAGTATACCGCGCGGAACATGAAGATAAAAAGAAAAAGCCCGGGCGGCGGCCGGGCCTCAGGCTTCAAAGATTTCGTTCTGGAGCCTCGCGTTTTCAGTTTCGCGATTAAACTCCGTGCCGGTTCGATACGGCACGCGGCTGAAAGAGTACGTTACCGGCCAGTACCTCCTGTTTTTCCGGCCGAACATGCGACGCAGGCTCGTCAGGATAGAAACAGGTTCTTTCGAGAAAGGTACCTCGACCCATCCCGGCAGTATGCGCGCGTCGGCCAGGTGCGCGACTTCCGTGAGGGACGACGCAATTTTTTGCATCGCTCTTCCGGACCGTACAATCGGCTCCCTGCGCCTGTTGGCTTCTCCGAATGTCCGTCCGCGTTCCGGATGAGCTACGACGACTCCGCGCCACTGCAGAACGCGCTTCATGGCGAATGTGCTGCGAACACCGGTCATCGTGTCCGACCTGTCTATCGGCAGGCATCGAAGCATCGTGCGAACCCAGCGGGGTAATTTCCACTGGTCCAACAGCCGCTTGTCCGGGGTGCTCCATATAAAGCACCACGGGACGAAGAGAAACAATGGTAGCAGGAGCGCGCCGATGCCGAATGTCTCGAAGAGCAGGGTCGGATGATTCATCAGAATCAGCAACCGCCCCCGAAGTGCGGCCCGAATGAGGTTTCCGTAGCCCACCACGCGCATGCGTCCGGTTAAGAAGAAGAACGTGAGCAGCGGGCCGAGGACGAAGAGTCCGAATGTCCACGCAACAAGGTAGCCGCTCAGAGTAGTCCCGAGCAGCCATGCGATTGTTCGCACAGTTCTCATGGATTTCCTCCCGTATGCAAACCGGATGAAACAGTATCAAGAGGGGCGTGTCGGTCAAGTGATGCCGGCGCTATACTTTTTGCATGCGGAAAAGTTCGCGCGTGTTGGGTATCTCACTCCTCCTTGCGCTTTCGTTTGCGGGGATGGCATCTTCGGCGGCATGGCACGAAGACAGGAGGGGACTGCTGACGGTATCTTTTCTCAATATCGGACAGGGCGACTCGATATTCATAGATGCACCGTCAGGTCGGCAAATGCTCATCGACGGCGGGCCGGGAACCGTCGTACTGAGAAAACTGAATGATGTGATCCCCTGGTATGACCGTACGATTGATGTGGTGCTCGCGACGCATCCGGATATTGACCATACGAACGGACTCGCGGACGTGTTTTCACGGTACCGAGTCTCGTACATTTTTCTTCCGAGCGTGAAAGGCACGACGGATGATTGGGCGGCGACTCTGCGCGCCGCACACGGGGAGCATGCGCGGGAGGTGGTAGCGCAGCGGGGACAAATCATCAACCTCGGTGACGGCGCGTATGCGGAAGTTCTTTTTCCGGACAGGTCTCTCCCGGATACGGAAACCAATACCGCATCCGCAGTGGTGCGGCTCGTGTACGGGCAGACTTCGTTCATGTTTACCGGTGACTCGCCGCAGGAGGTCGAGAACAGGAGGTCGAGAAGTACCTCGTCGGACTCGACGGAATAAAGCTGCGTTCGGATATATTGAAAGCCGGTCACCATGGCTCGAAGAATTCTTCATCCGCGGCATTTCTCGGTGACGTCGCACCGTCGTACGTTGTATTTTCACGCGGTTGTAACAATCGCTACGGACATCCGAATCAGGAAGTCGTGGACCGCGTCGCATTGTTCAAAATCCCTTCGGCGGATACGTGCAAAGAGGGAACCGTGACATTTATCTCGGACGGGGTAACGGTCACAAAAAAATAACGCCCCTTATGAGCGTAATTTTCGGGCCAAACTGCGTACCCGGCTTCAGACTGCTTTTTGTTATACGAGACCCGCTTTCTGGAGCGTGATGAATGCACCGCGTTTCTTCATTGTCTTCAATCCCTTTGCGGAAACCTTTACGGTGACCTTCTTGCCGAGCTCGGGAATGAACAGAGTCTTCTTCTGGAGGTTGACCTGGCGTCGGCGTTTGCCCGTCGGATTGAACTTTGTGGCGCGCGTGCGGTTGGAGTAGCCGCCTCCGACCTGTGATTTTGCCCCCGTTATGTCGCAGACGCGTGCCATATGTGTGCCGCATACTAGCCTGAGGTGCCTGAAATGTCAAAAAATCACGCGTATTTCTCATACGCGCTCCGGCGGGCTATAGTTCGGCTATGTCACTCGACATGGTCTACATCATTGTCGTCATCATTTTCTCGGCCATCGTGCATGAGGTAATGCACGGTGTTGCCGCAGACAGGCTCGGCGACCCGACTGCTCGGTACGCAGGGAGGCTCACGCTCAACCCGATTCCGCACATTGATTTGTACGGCTCTATTATTGTGCCTGTCGTCCTCACGCTTCTCCACTCGCCGATATTTTTCGCCTGGGCGAAGCCAGTACCCTATAATCCTTACAACCTGAGACCGGGACGTTTCTCGGAGGCGATAGTCGCGGGAGCCGGCCCCCTCTCAAACATTGTCATTGCACTTCTGTCGGCGGCTTTCGTGAGGCTCCACGTGTTCGGCCCATCCATGGATGCAGTGCTTTTCATCGTCGTCCTCGTGAACGTCATGTTGGCTATTTTCAACTTAATACCGATTCCTCCCCTCGACGGTTCGAAGGTGCTCGAAGCATTCTTGCCCCGTTCAATGAATTTCGCCTATACGGCATGGCGCAGCAAGCTGGAAATGAATCCGATGATAGGTATGGCTGTTATCCTGCTCTTTATATACATATTCGGCGGCGCATTCGGGAACCTCATCTACTCCGTGGCGAGTGCGATTGCGGGGGTCTAGCCGGCCCGTCGCCGGGCTGCGCCCATAGACCTTGCATCTGCAGTCTATAAATAGTAGACTCCTCTCACTCCCGATGGGAGTTTTCATTTGCCCACATGTCAACAATAAATCAGCTCACACGGAAAGGACGCACAAAGAAGACGCGTCCCTCCAAAACAGTCGCGCTTTCACGCGGCTTCAACGCACTTGAAAACCGTCCCACGTACTACTCAGCACCCTTCAAGCGAGGCGTGTGCACGCGTGTCACGACAAAGACCCCCCGCAAGCCGAACTCCGCCATCCGTAAAATCGCGCGCGTTCGTCTCACCAACGGCATGGAAATTACCGCCTACATCCCGGGCGAAGGTCACAACCTCCAGGAGCACTCGGTCGTCCTCGTACGCGGCGGTCGCGTGAAAGACATCGGTATCCGTTACACCATCGTGCGCGGCAAGCTCGACGCCACCGGCGTTGATAAACGTCGCCGCGGACGTTCCCGCTACGGTGCGAAGAAGCCTAAAGCCGCCAAATAATATATGCGTCGACCAATCAAAAGAAAACATCTTCCGCAGCCGGACGAACTCTACGGCTCGGTGAAGGTATCGAAGCTCATCAACTACGTGATGGAATGCGGCAAGAAAGACACTGCGCGCAAAATCGTTTACAAAGTGATGGAGGACCTCAAAAAGGAAGGCGACCCCGTCGCAATACTCGAGGAGGCGCTTGAAAAAGCATCACCGACCGTCGAGGTCCGCTCACGTCGTGTCGGAGGCGCCAACTACCAGGTGCCCCGTGAAGTGAACCCGAATCGCCGTCTTGCTCTCGGACTCCGCTGGATAGTAGACGCCGCGGAAGGTACCAAAGGAAAGCCGATGAACGAATCACTCCTTGCCGAAATTATGGCAGCACATAAGGGAGAAGGCGCTGCCGTCACCAAGAAAGAGACGACGCACCGCATGGCCGAAGCCAACAAAGCGTTCGCACACTTCGCCTGGTAACCTCATTTGTATCGGCGTATTGCAGTAAAACAGTCCGTTCAGAGAACGGACTGTTTTCGTATCGGCACGCGGACTCGTGCAGTACGAATCAGCCGTTTCGTTTACAGATACCTTACTTCGCACGCGGGTGCATCTTCTTGTTTCGCATAGCATGCAAGACACGGCACGGTTCAACGATGCGTGGGTCAACGATGGAGTAGTAGGCGCTCAGCCCCTCGCGTCGCACCGTAACGAGATGCTCATAACGAAGCACCGCAAGATGTTGCGACACGTTTGACTTTGAGATGCCAAGTTCATCAACGAGATCGGCAACCGCCATTTCCTGTTCGCGAAGCAAGTTGAGTATCTCCAAGCGTTTCGGATTCGCGAGTATTCTGTACGTAAGCGCGTTGCGTTCGTACGCTGCGCGGGGGAGTGGTCGCTTGATTCGCATCAGCACAAGTATGCGGCAAGAGCGGAGCGCCCACAAGTTATCCCCATTGCGCGGGAGAAGAGGGGTGAGGGTTTCCTTCCGCAGTATAATAGTTTCAATGTTTCGAAACTATTCAACTAGTATCATGCCCATTCCGCATCGGATTTCACTTGTCACGATCGCCCTCTCTTTGCTCCTCGTGCCAACGTGCGGGTTGGCACTCACCGTTAGCGGCCCCACCCTTAAACTCTCGACAGGCTCTTATTTCAGCTGGGGTGCGGCGGGTTTTTCCGGTTACGGAATACGCGACAACGCGGGCACACTTGAATTCAAAAATGCAGGAGGTTCGTGGGCGTCGTTGGAGGGCGTCATCTCAAACTTTTGCGCAAGCGGTGGATGCGGCGGCGGAAGTTCTGTTGCGTGGGCTAACATTACCGGGAAGCCGTATCCGATAAATGGGCAGACGTGGAATTGGAACGGACAGAGCGGTCAACCGACGTGGTTGTGGGGCTCAAACGACGGGACCAACATGTACGTGTGGAACCCGAGTAATTTCATCGTGAATTATGCCAACAGTGCCGGTTCGGTACCGTGGTCGAGCGTAAGCGGTAAGACCGGAACATACAGCGGGTCATCGTTTAATTACTGCGGTCAGTACATGAGCTACAGCGGCGGTCTCGCGACGGGTCTGAATGGCAGTTATAACTGCGGTGGTGCAGATGTTGCCGAAAGGTACTACGTGGACGGTGCAATACCCGTCGAACGGGGTTACATTGTGTCGCTTTCCGACGCGACGATGAGCACTCACCTTAGCGTCACGAATCCTGCAGTAGATGAAAGTACCGCGACACCCTACGACATGACGACCGCGAAGGTGCATGTCGCCGTGCCCGGCGAGCGTGAGAGGGTGATTGGTGCGGTTCCGACGAGAGCGTTTGATATCGCCCAGGATTCAGAGTATCCAGCCGGTACGCAGCTTGTTGCACTCGTAGGGCATGTGCCGATTCATGTCACGCTTGAAAACGGCCCAATTGTAATCGGAGATCCCATCACGCTCTCGGCGTCGAAAGCGGGTTTCGGTATGAAGGCGAGAACGCCGGGACGCATCGTCGGCTACGCACTCGCTGCGTACTCTATTGAGGGAGGAGGCGAAAGAGCTACCGACATGATAGAGGTGTTCATTCACCTTGAATCATGGCATCCGACAGATGCTGTGTGCGCGTCCGATGCGACGGGAGAAACTTGCATCACGAAAGCTGCGCTAGATTCACTCTTGAAGTTACTCCAATAAGCGTATCCTTAAGCAGGCAGTAGTTGTTTCCAGGCTTTCATTGTACAGAAAACCCCTCCGTAAGGAGCTGTTTTACTTCATATCGCACTCATCCCGAGCGGGGTATACTCGACCTATATGAACGGGTTATACGTTCTTGTCGGGCTTGCAGTTTTCGCCGGTCTCGTTCTGCTCTACTGGCTCGTTAAGCTTATTCTCACCGAGGAGTTCTTCGTTGACGACTGAAGCGTTTGATACGATGTTCGCATGGCGGACGTAAAAATCGGCGGCGGGTGGAAAGAGAAGCTTGCCGGTGAATTCGAACAGGCCTATTTCAAAGATTTGACTGAATTTGTCCGTAAAGAGTATACGGGTGCAACGGTGTATCCTGCACCCAAAAATGTATTCCGGGCATTCGAGGAAACGCCTTTCGATGACGTGAAAGTCGTGATTCTTGGTCAGGACCCGTATCATGGTGCGAACCAGGCGAACGGCCTGTGCTTTGCGGTGAATCCCGGCACGAAAGCGCCTCCGTCGCTGCAGAATATTTTCAAAGAACTTGAATCCGACCTGGATCACCCCGTGAATCGTGATACCGACCTCAGCCGGTGGGCGAAGCAGGGAGTCCTTTTGTTGAACGCGACGCTCACGGTGAACGCGCGTACTCCCGGTTCGCATCAGGGAAGAGGGTGGGAGCAGTTTACCGACGCGGTCATAAAAAAGCTCAATGACGAGCGCTCCGCCCTGGTCTTTATATTGTGGGGCAACTACGCGAAGCAAAAAGGAACCCACATCGACCGCTCGAAGCATCTTGTTATCGAGAGTCCGCATCCTTCGCCGTTTTCTGCGTACAGTGGCTTCTTCGGTTCCAAACCGTTCTCGAAGACGAACGACTACCTCGTACAGCATGGCGAAGTGCCGATAGAGTGGTGAGTCCTGTTGCGCCCGACGTACGAAATGATGTAGCCTGAGGCGGGGTCGGCCGCGTTTGACACCTGCAAGAGGGAGGATGCATCGATGACGGAGTCGTCGAATATCGAACAGGCGGGGAAGCGTATCGGCGGTGTCGTGCTGTTCCTGCTCGGCCTGATGTTTCTCTACGGCTACGGGCCGTCTATCCTGCACACCATTATTCCGTAGAAAACCTTGTCTGCGGAGAAGACCCCGGGGCGTTGCCCGGGGTCTTTGCTTTTTGCTCTGATTTCGCCTATATTACTCACACGCCGCAGGCGGTTTTCTTTTTAATCTTTACAATATATATGGCACGCGATTATCCTCTCGAAAAAGTCCGTAACTTCGGTATCGTCGCCCACGTGGATGCGGGTAAAACAACGAC
>JAIOPS010000042.1 GCA_021413775.1 Candidatus Kaiserbacteria bacterium
AGAGAAATATATCTTTACCAACATCAATCTGGACTACGAGAATTTTGAACCAGCACAAAATTATGCATGGATTCAAAGGACTGTAAGCGCACTTGTTCTTAGAAGTTTGTACTTGAGGAATGCTTTTGTTGAGGCCTTTAACAGTAGAAACATGGTTGCGATATTTCTTCCGCTAAAAGCGCTTTTTGAGACTGTTGGAGCATTAGCGTGGATCCTTGATTTGCTTGAACAAGAATTACCATCCGAAGAATTGAGAGAGAAACTTCAACCATTCGCACTTGGGAATAGAGGTAAGGGAAATTTGAGAGTTGGAACACTTGACGTACCGAACGTTGCAACAATGATAGAGAAAGCGGATAAGTATATTTCAAACATGCGGACGGAAAGCGGCACAGATAGCGAACAGAAAGGTAAGGATACGTTTTTTACGGACTTTTACGACATACCCGCGAATCTCTCCCACCCCAGTTTTGATGCATATGATCTAGTTAGCTCACTGAAGGACGGAGGCACATGGTACGCAGAAGAACCAGAGGAGACAAAAGCAAAGATAATTTCCCATTTACCGATGTATGGTGGGATACTTATGTCAACACTGTTTATTCAAAATGTTTGTGCAAAGATATATGAAAAAGGGAGGGATGGCTTTGCTCAAGTGCAAAGTGAATTGTACTTTAAATAAATTTTAAACTCATGAGGCTATTATGGATTTTGAGTTACGCATCGTAAGGGTCACAAATGACACAAGCACCTGCCCTGCGACCATGTATGTATACTGAGTACTCCGACGGAGTATGAACATACCCAGGATACTGTACTCACTTCTCGCGCTGGCATTCGGCGTCTTTATGATTGTGTACGGAGAGCGGGATGATAGTCCGGGGGCGCAAATGCTCGGGCTCGTGCTGGCTCTCGCCGGTATATACGGCTTTGTGAAGAGCAGGAAAAAGAAGTCTGATTAGACACACTTCGGTCGTTATTTTGCGGGTCGCGGAGAGCGGTATTTGGTACAGTGTGCCGATGACTGAGGCGGATACAAAAGGGGATTGGCTGCCCGAGCAGGCGGTCTTGCCGCATGCGGTATTCACCGATGATGCGGTCACGATTTACAACCTCCGGAGCCGCACATATCGAAAGGGTGAGAAGCCGGTCGTTTCGTACCGCGAGAAAACGGTCCTGCTCGCGGATATCCGCTCGGTGGATGTCGGCCTCGCGGCCTTGCCCGGCTACGTCGGCGTCGCGCACACCTTTACGAGTTTTGCTTTGCGCGACGGCTCGCATATCGCCGTATCTATAGAAGCGCGCCGGCATACGGGCGAGAGGTACTCGCCCATCCGCGGGCTTTTCAATACGTACCCGCTCATGTACGTGGTCGCGGACGAGAGCGATGTGGTCGGTGTGCGCGCCGTCGTGAGCAACGACGATGTGTACCTGTACCCGACACGCCTCTCGGATGCGGAGGCGCAGGCGATGTTTGTGAGCATGCTCATGCGCGCCAACGCGCTCACGAAGAGTGCGGAATTTTATAATACGGTGACGAATTCATGCACGACGAATCTCGTGCGGCACATAGACATCGCGATTCCCGGCAGCGTCAAGCCGAGCGTCCGCATTCCGCTCTCACTCGGCATCGACACGCTCCTGTACGAATCCGGGCTCGTTGATTCTTCCGTCACGCCTGCGGAAGCGCGCACAAAATACAAGGTATCCGAGCGTGCCCGCGCGCTCAAAGACGGCGAGGATTTCTCCGCGGGCATCCGTCGCTTGTCGTAGGTCGCGCCGCAATCTTCATGTGCGCTACACCCCAGAGGGGTATATACTCTCTGATTATATGAGTTCAATCATCACTGTTACCGATCTGACGAAGAAGTACGGCGACTTTACAGCGGTCGGCGGGATTTCCTTTTCCGTTGAGAAAGGGGAGACATTCGGCATCCTCGGCCCCAACGGCGCGGGCAAAACGACGACGCTCGAGATGATGGAGGGGCTCAAAACGCCGACCTCCGGCGAAATCATCCTTGACGGCAAGAACGTAGCCAAAGAGTCCGATGCGGTGAAGTCCGTCATCGGTGTGCAGCTGCAGGCATCGACATTCTTCGAAGGGCTCAATCTCGTGGAGCTCATTGATATTTTCGCGGCGATGTACGGCACCGAAGCGAATGCCATGAAGCTGCTCGAAGAAGTGGAGCTGACCGACAAGGCGAAGAGCCAGGTAAAGGAGCTCTCAGGAGGCCAAAAACAGCGCCTCTCAATCGCCATCGGACTCGTGAATGACCCGAAGGTGCTTTTTCTCGACGAGCCGACTACCGGCCTCGACCCGCAGGCGCGCCGGCACCTGTGGGAGCTCGTGAAGAGCATCAAGGCGAAGGGCACGACCGTCATCATCACGACGCACTACATGGACGAGGCGGAGGTGCTCTGCGACCGCATCGCCATCATGGACGGCGGCAAAATCATTCAGCTCGACACGCCCGACAACCTCATCAAGAAGCTGCTCGCGACGGGATTCTCGAAGCCGGTCTTGCAGCAGCAGGCGAACCTCGAAGACGTCTTCCTCAAAATGACCGGTCACGCGCTCCGCGATTAACTACATACGTATGAATACCATATACAAACTCACTATCGCCGAAATGAAGATGTTCGTGCGCAACAAGCAGGCGCTCTTCTTCACGCTGTTCATGCCGCTTTTCATCATGCTCATCTTCGGATACATCGGCTTCGACAAGCCGCCGGTCATCGACGTGGGCCTCGTCACCTACAAGCCGAACGCGCCGACGCAGCAGTTCATCGACCAGATAAAGAGTTTCCCGACCTTCAAAATCCACGAGGGCACGCTCGAAGAGGAGCAGAAGCTTCTCAACGACGGGGACCTCTCGATTATTCTGGCGGTTCCGGATTACCTGATACCGACCGCGCCTGTCTTGCCAGAGGAGAAACAGTCCATCATCGCGTATGAAAACGCGGGGCAGGCGGGGCAGGCGCAGACCGTGGTTTCCATACTCAATCAATTCAACACCGCCGCCGCGATTAAAAAGGCCAACGTCGAGCTTCCTTTCACGGTGGTGGAGCGTGCGGTCAACGTCAACAATCTCCGTTACATAGATTTCCTCCTGCCCGGCCTCATCGCGCTCTCAATCATGCAGATGTCGGTCTTCTCGGTCGCGTTCGTGTTCACACAGTACAAGGAAAAGGGCGTCCTCAAGCGCATCCTCGCGACCCCGATGAAGCCGATACAGTTCGTCGTGTCCAACGGCATTACACGGCTTTTCATCTCCCTTCTCCAGGCGACGATATTCATTGGCCTCGGACTCCTTCTCTTCAAGGTGCACCTCGTAGGCTCACTGCTTCTCGTTTTCCTCTGTGTACTCCTTGGTGCTGCGATGTTCCTCGGACTCGGATTTACCATATCCGGTCTCGCGAAGACCACCGAGTCGGTGCCCGCCATCGCAAATATCGTCGTCTTCCCGATGATGTTTCTCGGCGGGACATTTTTCGCGGTCTCAAACATGCCCGCATGGCTCCAGGTCATCGCGAAGGTTCTCCCGCTTACGTTTTTCTCGACCGCGCTGCGCGACGTCATGACCAAGGGCAGCGGCTTCGGTGATATATGGATGGACCTCGTCGGCATGCTTGTCTGGGGCGCGATTCTTATTACGCTGGCAACAGTCACATTCCGCTTCCAGGAGCGCGACAGCGGGTGAGTATGGACGACCTCGAGACCATACCGGGAGTGGGGAAGTCCATCGCCGAGGACTTGAGGAACATCGGTATCAGGAAAGTCGCCGACCTGCGCACCAAAAGCCCCGAGAAGCTCTACGAAAAATCCAACGCATTCGAGGGGGTGCGACAGGACCCGTGCCTTTTGTATACATTCCGCTGCGCGGTGTACTTCGCCAAAGGTGGCCGTGAGCCGGAGAAGCTGAAGTGGTGGAACTGGAAAGATGCGAAATGACGCGTAGTATCAAAGGGTCATGACGATGTACCAGAAAATCCTCGCCGCCGCATTCGTCTTTGTCTGGATTCTCTCCGCCATCCATCCCTTCAACCGTACCGACTGGATGCTTGAAAATGTGCTCGTCCTCATCTTCATTCCTGTCATTCTCATCGCGGGACGTTACTTCAGGCTCTCCGACCTCTCTTACACATTCATCGCGTTGTACCTGAGCCTCCACGTTATCGGGAGTCACTGGGGCTATGCCTCGGTACCCTTCGGTGACCTCCTGCAGCATCTTTTGGATACGCCGCGCAACATGTACGACCGGTTCGTACACTTCTCGTTCGGCTTCCTCATCGCCTACCCGATACGCGAAATATTTATCCGCGTGACGGGTGCGCGCGGCGTCTGGTCCTACTACTTTCCGCTCGACATCGTGCTCTCCCTCTCGGCTCTGTACGAGATATTTGAATGGATTGCCGCGATAACTATTCAGGGGCCCGTAGCGATTACCTTTCTCGGCGCGCAGGGGGATGTCTGGGATACGCAGAAAGATATGGCGAGCGCAGCAGTCGGCGCGGTTATCATGATAGCGATACTGCTCATCGTGAGCCTCGTCCGCAACGGCGGCTCCATGGCGGAAATGCGGGAGAGCTTAAAGATTCACCCGTAAGTGCTGTGCCGGAAGGTGCATATGCCGACGGCTCTCGGTCTGCGATAATGCCCGTGTGCTATACGACTATCATGTCATTGTCGGGCTTCTGGCCGCCGCCGTCGGGCTTGTCGGCTATGCGTACTACTACCGCGACATCTTCCGCGGCACGACGACCCCGCACCCCTTTTCCTGGCTGAGCTTCGGTTTTTTGAATGCGATTACATTTTTTGCGCAGGTCGTCGAGGGGGGAGGCGCGGGTACCTGGGTGACGGGTGTGAGCACGGTTGCGACCATGGGCATCGCGATACTCGCGCTGCAGCGCGGCAAAAAGCACATCACGGGATTCGATTGGTTCTGCTTCGCCGGCGCGCTCGTCGGCATTGCTCTCTGGCAAATGACGCGCGACCCGCTCTGGGCCGTCATCGTCGTCACCGTTACGGACACCATTGCGTTTGCGCCCACCTACCGCAAAGGCTACCTCTTGCCCTATTCGGAGACGCTCGCAAACTACGTCGCGAGTGCCGCAAAGTATGTACTCGGCCTCATCGCGCTCGAGGCCTTCAACTGGACCACCGCGCTCTATCCCGCATCGCTCGTGCTCTCGAATCTCGCGTTTATCGCGGTTCTCTACATGCGTCGCAAACGGCTGCAGCGATAATATGAACATCTCGCTCATCGGAATGTCCGGCGCGGGTAAATCATTTATCGGGAAACGCGTCGCCGGGAAGCTCGGGCTCCGCTGCGTCGACATCGATGATGAAATGGAGAAGCAGCACGGCAAGCTCTTGCCGCAGCTTATTGATGAGTGGGGCGACGACCGATTCATTGCGGAGGAAACAAAAACAGTCGACGCGTTCACGTATGGGAAAGACGGGCTCCTGATATCCACGGGAGGTAGCATCGTGTATTCCGATGAAGCTATGCGGCTTCTGCGGGCAACGTCTCTCGTCATCTACCTGCGGGTGCCGCGCGCACTCATACTGGAGCGCATCGTGGGGGTTGGTGACAGATCGAAACGTATCATCCAGCTCGGTAACAAATCCCTCGATGAGCTCATGGCCGAGCGGGAGCCGCTCTATGAGCGCTACGCCCACCATGTCCTCGATACCGAACCTCTTTCGGCCGATGAGACCGTAGATGCCGTAGCGGCGATTGCCGCAAAATAGCGCGTTTTGCGGGCCATGCGGGCATGCTAGTATGCATTCGCATGGAACGGAATTTTCGCGACCTTCTTGAAGCGCAATGGGATGCGGGAAAATTCCTCTCTGTAGGACTCGACAGTGATTTCTCCAAGATTCCCGCGAGTGCGCGCGTCGAAGGCGTGCGCGAGACCCTCGTCAATTTCAATGTTGCTATCGTGAACGCGACGCGAGCTGTCGCGGGCTCGTACAAGCTCAACAGCGCGTTCTACGAGGCGCACGGGGAGCTCGGCTGGACGGCGCTCCAGGAGACCGTCGAGTATATCCACGGGGAGCTGCCGGATATGCCTGTCATTCTTGATGCGAAGCGCGCGGATATCGGCAATACCAATGACGGATACGTACAGGCGCTTTTCGAACGCCTGAATGCGGATGCGGTCACCGTTCATCCGTACCTCGGCGGCGAGGCGCTCGCGCCTTTTTTGAAAAATCCGGAAAAGGGGGTGTTTGTACTCTGCAGGACATCAAATCCCGGCGCGGGGGAATTTCAGGATTTGGAATCCGGCGGGAAGCCGCTGTACATGCATGTCGCCGAGCGCGTACGCGACGGGTGGAACGCCAACAAAAATTGCGGACTCGTCGTGGGCGCCACGTATCCGGAGGAAATGAAAAAAATACGCGCCGTCGCCGATGATATGCCATTTTTGATTCCCGGTATCGGAGCGCAGGGAGGCGACCTGGAGAAAACGGTAGCGAGCGGTCGAGACAGCCGCGGTAAGGGCTTTGTCATTGCTGCATCGCGCGCGATTATATTCGCATCGGGAGGCGATGACTTCGCGGAGGTCGCAGGCGCCAAGGCTGCGGAGCTTTCGACAGCGATACAAGCCGCCCTATGAAGCCGGCCCGTAGTTCACAGCCTTGCTAGCGCTCGGCATTGTCCCTGATAAACTGTCGTGAATATGGATGAAGCACAGGTACTCGAAGTTTTACAAAATGTCGGAGCATTCCGATCGGGTCATTTCGTTTTCGTTTCGGGTCTCCACGCGGACACGTACGTCAACAAAAACGCGATGTACCCGTATACGGCGGAGATTTCCAAGCTCTGCCGCGGTATCGCGGAGAGATTTAAAGGTGAAGGCGTCGAGGCCGTCGTCGGCCCCGAGACCGGCGGCATTATCCTTGCGCAGTGGGTTGCACACCACCTTTCTGATATTGAGGGCAGGGAAGTGTACGGGGTCTATGCCGACAAGGACCATTCTCTGCCGAATGATGCGCCCGTACAGTTCATCATCAAGCGCGGATACGACGAACTCATCAAAGGCAAAAAAGTACTCGTC
>JAIOPS010000031.1 GCA_021413775.1 Candidatus Kaiserbacteria bacterium
TGGAGTCTGAGTGCGTAGAAAGCGGCGAGAAACTGGAACAGTGGCTTGTTCACTTTCAGAGGCCACTTTTTCAAATCCGCCATACTCGGATTCTTTGTCGCGATACCGATACGATGCACGAGAACATTCCCTACCTTCTCAACTTTCGGCAAGGTCGAGTCAAAACGGTTCGTCACCATGTGGAATTCGATGTCGGGATTGCGGTCCGTTATTTCACGTATCGCTATCTCCGCACCACCGACGTGTTTTGGAAAATACGCGAGAGAAAATATGAGAATCTTTTTCATGACGTCTGAGACTTTTGCATGAGTATTTCAGAGTACGAGTAGCGGAGTTGGTTCGCAAATGCGTCACCTTCACCTATCGAATGGCGGAGTTCTTTGCCCGCCGCTATTGTTGCCGCATGTGTCTCCTGCGACGGGCTTGCCCCGTACACCTGGTCGGCTCCCGAGAGGATGTGCTTGAGCAGAAACCGGACCGAAGGAGAAACACTGTCGAGTCGCTGGTCCGCAAGCGTAATGAGGAGAGGCAATCCTGTGCTGTATTTCAGAAACACTCCCGCGAGTGCCGCGTAGCTCGCCATGAGAGACCACGCGAAAAGGTACCGGTGTTTTCTGTGCAGCCTATAGGCAATCCTGAACCCGAGAAAAGGCAGGAGGTACTTGTCACTCGTACGCCCTCTACCCACGCGATACAGCTGTGCGTTCGGGAGCGGCGACGGAGCAGTTTTCGCATCAGGCGTGAACGATGTCGTCACAATATCGAACTGCACATCGGGCATGCTTCGCATGAGCTCCATCAGCGCATCTTCGGCCGGACCGGATACGGGATAAAACGTCGTCGAGACGACGAGCACTCTTTTCTCCCGCGCCACGCCGCGTGCACGCGAAGCAACGAACTCCTGTATGTACGCCTCGAGTGTTCTCTTTGTCCGCCAGCCGAGAGCGGCACTCTTGGAAGTGTCCAATCCCGACTGCATCCTGTTGCCCGCGCGCGGCGGCAGCATGAGCACCTCTCCCCCGAACATCTTCGCCACTTCCAACATGGAAAAACTCTTCTCATTGCCGAGACCGTACTCATCACCCGCTCCGCTTTCACCGACAAGAATGAGCCCGTCGACGATATCATCTACGTGCGTAAAATTCCTCAATTGTGTACCGGGCGACGTCACCGTTATGGGAGAGCCGTGCAGGTACATTTGCTTGAACGCCTCTATGACGGTTCCGTAGACTCCTGCGCGCTCCCCCGGTCCGTACACGTTGTAAAAGTACGTGATTGCATACGGCAGATGCTCGTCTTCACCCGTCTTTTTTACAAGTTCTGAATTCGCCGCCTTGGTGGACGCATAGGGAGTGCGCTCGCGTGCTGCTCCCCCGTCGCCGAATTTGGTGGACGAACCCGCATACACAAGCTTGCACTTGCGCGCGCGCCAATACTCGACGACACCGCGCGTACCGACGACGTTCAAGTCCTCCACGACGTCAGGTTCGAGGAGACTCTGCTCCACACGTGAGTATTCGCCGAGATGAAAAATAATCTCCGGGGATTCGGGTACATGCAGTGCGATGTCCTTTGTATGCCCCTCCCGGTACTCCACACCGGCGACATGGTTCTCCTTGGAGCCGGCGAAATAGTTGTCGAGAGAAATAACCCGGTGCCCCTGCGCGGACAGGCGCTTGCACAGGTGCGTGCCGACAAATCCCGCGCCGCCTGTCACAAGGATGAGTTTCGGCGTCATCCCCGAAGCCTACACCGCTTATTTTGTTTCCTCAACAATATTCCACTCACTTTTGCGCATCCTGCGCACGGCGAGCGCAGTCCCTGCCGAAACCGCAATCAAACCGACGACGCTGAGCGGCCAGATATACGTACTGCCGCCGGCATCTTCTGTGGCTGAACCGGCCGCTGCCGAGGCCGCCAGTTCCACTCCTTCCGGAGCCGGATGCGTTGCGGTTTCAAGAGGAGATGCTTCCACCTTAATCGCGTGCACAGAACCCGCACTTTCCCGATGCGATACCGGTGCGGGCGTCACAGCGGAATCCTCCGTATTTGCGTCGGCCATTGTCTTGAGCGCTGCAGTCATTGCGGTGGTCGTCGGCGCTTCTACCCGTACACCATTGGGATACCGGAACTCCGTCCGCATGCCGACGGTAAATCCCAGATGCGACTGTGCGATGCGGAGCGTCTCACCGGCGAGAATATCTGTCCCGTCAGGGAATACAAAATCTCTTCCGAACGATGAAATAATCCATTTTGAGATGTCGATGTCCCGGCCCGCATTGTTGGTAATACTCACCGATGCGTCCGAGTTCACGATAAATGCGAGATTTGCCGGTTCCGCCGTCACGACGATTTTGTCCGAGGCCGCCGAAACATTCTGCGCAATCGTGAGAAACACCGCGTATCGCCCCGGATAGTCGAAGTGGTGCATGACGGCTACTCCTTCTGCTGTCGTGCCGTCTCCGAAATTCCAATTAAACCGGACGTTTTCGACGATGTCCTGCGAGCGGTTGTATGCGCGACCCCGAAATTCCGTATCAGCACCCACGACAACACTCCGGTCAGTCCCGCCGTCGGCAAAAATCTCCGCACTAGGAGGAGCAACGTATGAAGAAACGGTCGTCTGCGTACTTTCGTTCTTGGCCGGAGTCTGCGGGGCGGTACTGCTGCTGGTCTGCGCGTCGCTCTGAGAAGCGGTTGAGGCGCCGGAGGCATTCACCGTATTCGGCGTCGGCGCGGCGGCAATCCAGATGCCCGATGAGCGCTGCAGAGAGTTTCCGTCCCCGTTTGCTCCCTGATCTTTTGTATACGATACGCTGTCGACCGCCGTGCCACCGCTGTCGAGAATTGAAACCGTCGCGCCCGTGTTACTCAGGCTCAAGACAGCATCTATAACAATGCCGGCGAGCCCCGGATGCGAAGCCAGGAAATTCGTCGCGTTGTCGACGATGAGAACATACCCTCCCGGCGCGATTGTAAGAGAGCCGGTACCGCCGTTTTTCGGCGGCGCATTGAGCGTGTGGTTCGAACCGTCGTTCACTTTCCATCCCGTAAGGTCTACGGAGGCCGAGCCGGAATTGTAGAGCTCCACGTACTCTTGGTCAGTATCGGTGCCGGATGCGTCGTACTGGAGTTCGTTTATGAGAATCTGTGCATGCGCAAAACCTGGCATGAACACCGTACAGAAAAATAAGAGTACCTTGAAAAATGTGTTCGTCATGACCCCTGACGCATACATTATGCAGCGGAGGCTATGCGACCCATGAGAATCCCCTCACCTCCTGTGGATACTTAGTTCTCGTCGTCGCGGACATGGAGTACTTCGCGCAAAGTCGCGTGAGCAATCTCGCCGTCGCGTTTATCATGCGCGGTTTTTTGCGGTTGCGCCTGCTCGGACTCGCGCCCTTCAGCATGAGGCGGACGCCCCGGCGAGGGTTCACGCGGCGCTGCGTGGGGCTTGGTCGTGTGTTTCTGTTCGCGCTTTTCTCTGAGAATGTCCGCCGGGGAGCGGGAGGGAGCTGCCGGCGACGCAATGCGCTCGGCTCGCGCCTTTTCGATAGCAGCGCGCAGCGAATTTCTCTCATCCGGCTCCGGGCGCGGCGCACGAGGCTGGATTGGCGTCCTGGGTGATGCGGCAGGCGCTGTCCACGCATTTGGCGCCTGCGATTGTTCTGCGGGTCGGGGCGAGTCACTCTGGCGCGCCGCAAGTACCGTCCGGGGTTCGCGGCCGGGAGAAGGAGCCGTAAACCGGTTTTGACTCTCGTCGCGGGGTCTCGTTCCGTACGAATCTTTGCGCTCTTTCTTCTCTTTCGGCGGCGGTACGAATTCGACCTGCTTTCTCTGAATTTCGGCCTCGACGGCTGCACGATTACGTCCGTACTTATCTCGCGAACCGGAAACCGCGTCATCACGGTACGTGATGGCGGGGGCTTCGATGGGCGGAATGGTCTCCGCCGAAAACGGAGCACTGCCGACGCCGTCAATCATGAGCGTCAGATAAATTTGACCGAGCCCGAGTCCCACGAGATCTTCCGGCAAGAATGTCGGCTTGAACACGGTCTCCAATACTTCCGCGTCAAAAGGACCGACGCGGAATACGATGAGCGTACCGACGTTGCCGAAGACGGCATCGCGAACCTCCTCCTCCATCTGCTCGATGTACTGGTTTGCGAGCGTGAGCGCGAGTTTGTACTTGCGGGATTCCGAAAGAATATCGGCGAACGCTTCGTTCATCATCGACTGGAATTCGTCGACATAAAAATAGTGGCGCGGCAGTTTCGCGAGGCGGGCGGCAGGTTCGTCGGCACGCGACATTGCGGCGAGATAGATTTTAATAGTGAGCATCGAGCCGAGCAGAGACGCGTTGGTCTCACCCATTCTTCCTTTCGATAGGTTCACAATAAATATCTTCTTTTTGTCCATGACCTCCCGCAGGTCGAAAGACGAACGGGCCTGTCCGACGATGTTGCGGATGAGCGGATTCGCGGTGAATTGTCCGATTTTGTTCTGAATCGCGGGTGTCGCCTCGCGCGTGTACGTATCGGTGAACGCCGCAAATTCCTCGGTCCAAAACGCTTTCACGATGGGGTCGGTCACCTTCTCGATAACCGCAAGGCGAAATGTTTTGTTGGTGAGCATGCGGTTTACGTCGAGCAGCGTGGAGTCCGGATACTCAAGCAGGGCGAGAAGTGTATTCTGCAGAATGTATTCCATTCTCGCGGACCACGCATCCACCCAAATGCGCTTCAGCGCTCCCATGAGGCCGGAGACGACAAGGTGCCGTTTGTCATAGCCCACATCCTCCATCACATTGAAGCCGAGCGGATAGTCGGTATCGAATGGCGCGAAGTACACCACATCGTTAATGCGGCTCTGCGGAATGAAATCAAGCAGTTTTTCAGCGGTCGAACCGTGCGGGTCGATGAACGAAATTCCTTCGCCGTTCTGGATATCCTGTATGGCCATATTCTCGAGCATGGTTGATTTACCCATACCCGTTTTACCGATGACGTACACATGCTTGCCGCGGTCCACGGCGCGGATTCCGAACATTTCACGCTTTCCCCGCGTGTGTGTCGACGCAAAATACGTCACGCGTCTGTCGTCGTTATGTTGGTCCGGATGAACTTTCGGTTCGTGACCGTGCTCCTCATGCGGGTGGTCGGACATGAGAAGATTATACCCCGTGAGATATCTCTTCGGAACGTCCCGTCAACCTGAGCCGTCATTTTACGCACGGGCTATTGCTCGGAGACCGTTGCTGCGGGCGCGTACTGCGCATGTACAAAATTCAACAGCTTCAATACATCACCGGATGCATCGCGCGAACCGAGTACAACGACCGCCAGATTACGATTCTGCCCTCCGATATCGACGCTGAAAATTCCCGCATACGTTTCCCCCGACTGATTTGTCTCACCTATCTTTCCGCCGAGAAGTTCGGCGGGCGCATTCTTGATGCGGTTGAAATTGCTGATGTTTTTGAATGCGGGAGCGCCGTAGGCGGAATCCGTAAGGTTGCCCGTCGTAATGGAAAAAACGAATCGCCTGTTGGAGTAAATATACCGGAGGAGCGCAAAGAGATCTTCTGCGGTTGAAAGGTCATTCTTCGCCCCGGAGGGATCGGAAAACAGCGTATGATTCATTCCGATGGCGCGCGCCTTTTCGTTCATGTGTTCGACAAAAAGTTCCCTTCCGACGGCGCGCGCGAGCGTTTCGGCGGCCTCATTCGAAGATTCCTGCAGAAGCAAAAAAAGCAGGTCGTACGCGCGGATAGTCTGCCCTGCGTGCAACCTGCTGATAGCTGTGTAGACAACGGCATCTCTCGGGACAGTAATAGATCTATCGAGGTTGATATATTCTGTTGCGACGAGTGCGGTAATCAGCTTTGTAATCGACGCAATCGGGACTGTCGAAGACGCACCGTATCCGGTGAGAACGGCGTTGTTCCCCAAGTCTGCGACAAGATAATTCGTCGCGGAAATCGACGGCGCCTTCAGCTGGTAACCGAACGCGTCCGTCGCCGCCTCCTCGTTGTACACGACGATGGGCATGCCGACACCGGCGAGTTCGTACACTTTCTGCGCGTCATCCGTCGCGAGGCGGATGCAGCCTCCGGAAAACGTCGTCGAGACGGGCGTGCCATCCGCATAATACGGCCACCCGTGAATAAAGAAGTTTCCCTGAAAGTCCATGCTGTACGGCATGTAGACCTCGCCGAACGTGGAGAAATGATTTGTCTCCTTCGATTGGATTTTGTAGATACCCGCAGGGGTTTCCCACCATGAACCGACTTTCCCTTTCGCGAGAATAGGAATCTGCAGTTCCGCGACACCGTTCACATACACGGAAAGTTTCATGCTCGAAAGATTCGCATCAATGAATGACGCCTTCTGCGCCATGAGGTTCGCAACCACGTCCTTGTAATACGCGGGATCGGACAGCGCCGGGAGCGCACCATAGGTAAGCTCGGGGCCTGATGTCGCACTTTGAGGTATTGATATCGAGTAGACGACCGGCGGCTGCAGGTACATATACACAGCGGCCGCAAACGCTGCGGTGGCGGCTACGGCAAGTGCGAACGTGAAATGTCGGGAGAATGTCTTTTTTGTGCGGGTGACGGAAATCGATGGCCCGGTGAGGGCTGCGGGAGCTTCCCGGAACGGCTGCTCTGCGGCATGTACCGGAAGAGCTGCCGGCGGCGCCGGTACATCCAAGGCCTGATGAAGCACTTCTTCAGACCAGCCCTCAAGTGCAAGTCTGTTCATGATGACGGAGTCCGGCATACCGAGCGCACGAAAGCGCGCGATCCGCACTCCGGGATCGTCAATGCGTGCCATATTTTTTCATTGTAGCACCGGCTTCGGTTTCAGTGCGTGAACGGAATCCGGCTTACCGGAATCCGATACGACGATTTACTGATACTGGATGTAAATCGGTTGCGGAATGAGCTTGAGCACTTCAGCCGGCGTCATCATGCGCGGCGGCACTTCCTTCAGGTCGTTTTTGTAGAAGAGTTTGAAGCCGGTAAATTGCACGGGCTCTGCGCTCACCACATGATAGTAGGTATTCTGCTTGCGCTGCGGCGAGCCCCACCCGTCCATATCCATCACAATCTGTACCTCAGGAAGCGGCGTTATCCGCTTGTAACCGGTCACCATATCAAGCGTAAAACGGTGTATGACGAGAATTTTCGGAGGAAGGTCATGCTCGCGCACAAGTTTCGCCAGGTAGTTCGCCGCGTAGTTAATATCCTCCGCATCAAAGCTACCGATGACTGTGCCCGGTCTCGCACCGGTTTTCATGGAAAATTCCGGGTCGATGCCGAGGTGTACATTCGGCATTGCGAGATACTTTTCGTACTGCGGAAGCTGCGCCTGCAGCGTGCTCTTCCCCACCTGAAAATCTATGAGGACAATTCCATGCACTTTCGCAGCAATCTCGATGGCCTTGTCTACCTGGCTGTCCGGCATGAGCGCGCTGTACATACCGCTCGCGCCCGCGCTCTCCTGAGCGGTCGAGACGATGTAATGAATTGCCGGAATCACCGGCGTTGACGGATCGGCAAGTTCCCACTCATGAACGGCCGCGCGTAATTTATCGAGCATGATGTCTTCCGGATACTGCCCGAGCACCCCCATGCCCTTCGAGTAAAAATTCCCGTAGTACGCGACAATGCGGTTGAACGGCAAAAGCGCCCCGGCTTTCGGATACGGCGCGTTCTTTACGGGCCAGGGCTTCGCCTTCGCCGGAGTCGTCGACGCGGTCGATGTCGCGGTTGATGTGGCAACCGGCTCGACCGGATAATTCGCAAGCTGCTGCATTTTTAAATCGTACGCGGCCCTGTCGAGTGCAGGAACTTTCGGCTTCTGCACCGGAACTGAAGTGGTGGCGGAAGCACCTCCCGCACGGTCGAACGCGACGGCATTTCCAAACAGGAGCGGACCGAATCCGATGTAGCCGAACACAACGAGCGCAAACACGCCCAGTACTGCACCTGTCACAGAATGGCGCAGTGAGAGCGGATGTGTTTTTTTCGAACGTTTGGAAACCATTCGTTACTCTGAGCGGATATCGTCGGAGTGCGGAAGTATCGAGGAAGATTTACGGCGCCGTATGACAATGCCGAGTCCGACGATGAGCGAGCCGAGAACGAAGAAAATAACCGTGTCCCAGCTGTCGGGAAAACCGAGAAACGGGAGGAGTATGACCAGCGCACCGGAGAGAATGATGAGCGTATCGACTGTCATGGATGCGAGTATATCACGCACTACCGTCCCCTTTCAAAACCCGGGAGAAATTACCCCCGTGTATGCACGACAACGACAAATTCTCCGCGGGCTGCGCCGCGCTTGGTGAGACTCTTGGCCAGGACCAGCGGCTCACCGACCACCAATTCTTCATGCATTTTCGTCAATTCACGGCCGATTGAAACTTTCTTAATCCCCGCTTTGTCGAGCTCTCCGAGGAGTTTTACGATGCGATGGGGAGACTCGAAGAGAACGATATTGTATTCACTTGCGGCTATCTTTTTCATCAGCGTCTGCCGGCCCTTCTTGTGCGGCGCAAAACCGAGGTACGTAAACGCTTCGTCCGTGAGGCCGGCGATTGAGAGCATGGCAGTAAGCGATGAGGGCCCCGGAATTGCGTCTATCACGGCTTCGGGTACGTGTTCGCGAATGTACGCGACGAGCCGGGCACCCGGGTCGGAAATCCCGGGCGTTCCCGCATCGGAAACGAGCACAACCCGCTCGCCTTTCAAGAGTCTCTCGCCGATCTCTTTCATCTTCTTACTCTCCGTCGCGGCATCGAGCCGCTGCACCGAGGTGCGGAGCCCGTAGTGCGCAAGCAGCTTGGATATCACCCGCGTATCTTCCGCATAAATAACATTCGCCTCTTTGAGATTCCAGAGGGCGCGGAAGGTCAGGTCGCCGAGGTTTCCTATGGGAGTCGCAACAACGGAGAGCCTGCCGCGTGTATCGTCGGGAGTTTCGACATCTGAGGATGTGCTCATGGAAGAGACGCTACCACTAAATGGGCAAAGGGTGAAGCTGTCCGCCGCTGTGCACCTTCCATGCCGCGCCTCGACCTCACCCTGCTCACGTGATATATCAGCGAGAGCCACGAAGGAGGCGACGATGTTCTTACGGGCATACCTGGAACCCATGTCGACCGGTACCCTGTCTCACGACGGCGCCCTTACTCACCTGGCGCTCTACCTGAACCAATACGGTCCTCAACGCGGAGAGATGTCACGCCTGCGGTTGGCAATCCCCCAAACGGCGGATGAGCTGAATCTGTATCGGGCAGTCAGAAATCATCCCCTACTGAGCAACGAGATGGTCGCGTTCGTGGACAAGGTACTTTCGGTGCACAGCGCTCAAAGGAGCGGTGCATGACGGGGCGGCGCAAGGAAATGCGCCGCCCCGATTCCATTTTTGAGGAGCGAGGATACGTGCGTTTTCTGCCTGCACACCTCAGTCCGCAATCTGCTCCGCAACTTTATAGATATCTCCGGCACCCATGGTAATGATGAGGTCATTCGTCGAAGTGTGCATGAGCAGGTGTTCGCGGATTTCATCGAAAGAATGCAGCGAGTGCACGTCGGAATGTATCCGTGCTATCGCTTCCGCAAGTGAATCGCTCGAAACATCTCCCCTGTCCTCCTCGCGCGCCGCATAGACGGGTGCAAGAACAACATGGTCCGCCATCGAAAGCGCGGCGACGAAACCCGCAAAAAGGTCGCGCGTCCGCGAGTAGAGGTGCGGATGAAACACGACGGTTATTTCACGGTCGGGAAAGCGGTCGCGCGCTGCGTAGAGAGTTTTCTCAATCGCCGTCGGATGGTGCGCGTAGTCGTCGTACACGAGCGCACCGTGCGGAGTCTCACCCTTATATTCAAAGCGACGCCACGAACCTTTGAAATCGATGAGTGCCTTATCCGTGTATTCCTCCTGGAGATGCGGGAATGCCGCCCGTGCGGCGCATTTCGCAGCGCGCGCGTTCATACGGTTGAATTCGCCGATTTGGGCAAGCTCCGGGACGCTCTGAGTCGTGTAGTCAAGAATAGGCGCACGCGCATCTCCCAAGACGGCTGCAACAACCGGGTCGTACGGATCGGCAACAATACACCCGTGCGCCGGAACCGCGTTCACCGCCTTGCGGAACGTCTCCTGCAGAGCAGCCAGGTCCAGAAAATAATCCGTGTGGTCAAGCTCGATGTTTGTGATGACGAGTATCTCGGGGGAGAGTTTGAGGAGGTGGTCGCGGTACTCGCACGCCTCTACGATGAGGAGGTCTTCCCGCCCTTCAAGAAAGTTCGAACCGAAATCCTGCACGATGGAACCCACGATGACGGTCGGTTCCTTTTCCGCGAATGCGAGAATCTTCGCGAGCATCGCCGTCGTCGTGGTCTTTCCGTGCGTCCCCGAGACAGCGATGGTACGCGCGCTTTTCGAGACATCTCCGAGCGCCTCAAAGTATGATTTTTCCGGAATACCCATTTCACGCGCACGTTCGCGTTCGTCGTTTGTCGTGGGAACCGCATCCGAGTAGATGAGCATCTGCGTATCCGCGGGAATAACACACTGGTCATGACCGATGGTGACGACAACACCTTTCTCCGCGAGAAGTGCGGTAACGGGAGATTCTTCACGGTCGGAGCCGCTGACTGTTGTTCCGCGCGAGACCAAAAGCTGCGCGAGGGCGGACATGCCGATGCCGCCGATACCGACCATATGTACCCGTGCGGGAATCATTATTCCGAGCATACCATCCCGCATGAAGGCATCGCTACTCTGTATGAGAGAAACAGGATACACTGGCCGTATGAAGAAGCAGCCGGGAAAACCGAAATTCAATTTTGAACAGCTCAAGGCGGCCGCGGCGAGCACCGACATTGAGGTGCGCGCGAAGGCTTTCGCAGAATACTTCGAGATGTTCAACGAATTCCCTTCGTACCTCTACGACAATACCCACGGCATCGACGCAGTGCTTCTCAAAACTGTGGAAAAAATGAAGAGTGACCCGGAGACAAACGAGAAAGTGCGTGCCGGTATCGAATCGCTTCTCAACAGACTCCCTTCCTCGCAAATCAGCTGACCGCCCCGTCTCGGGCGATGCGGCGAACCGTTTTCAGCTTTCTTTTGCGACGTTATGTCCACCGAACTGATTGCGCTGTGCTGAAACCACCTGCCCTGTGAAGCTCGGATTCTTCGCGGATTCCACGCGGAATTTGAAAGACCCTTCAATAATGGGGGCGGGGACCCCGAGCTCACGTGCTGTGCGTGCCGTCCACTCCCCTTCGCCGCTATGCCCCACCGTGCCTGAGATGTCCGACAGGTCCTGACCGTACTGTTCGAGTGCGGCTTTCGTCCACCCCACCAAGCGCGATTCAATAACGCTCCCGTTGTTGTAAATATCCATCGCGGCGATGAGATCAATATTGAATGCGGATTTTTTGAGAATCTCGGTTCCCTCTCCGATAGCCTGCATCATTCCGTACTCGATGCCGTTATGAACCATCTTGACGAAATGTCCCGCACCGGCGCCGGGAAAGAATTTGTATGCTGTTCCGTTCTTGGCGAGCGCGGCGAAAAGCGGTTCAAGTTCATCAAAGGCGCTCTTATCACCACCCACCATGAGGCAGCCGCCGCTCCGTGCCCCGCCGGGTCCGCCGGAGAATCCGACATCTATAAACCGGAGCCCGACTGCCGCAAGTTCCGTACCGCGGCGGATACTGTCTTTGTAGTCCGAGTTGCCGCCGTCGATGATGATGTCTCCTTTCGAGAGGACAGGTACCACTTGTGCAAGCACATCGTCCACCGGTTTTCCTGCGGGAACCATCAGCCAGACGAGTCTCGGCGAGGACAGTGCGGACGCAAGCGCTGCGGGCGAATCGTGCGCGCCCATACCCTCTGCCGCGAGCGCATGTACGGCGCCGGGGACAGGGTCGAATCCGTGCACCGTCCACCCTTTTTCCATCAATTGCCGCACAATACCCGCGCCCATTTTGCCGAGACCCACAACACCGATTTCATTTTTCATACATCGTCATTAAAGCGCGCGGTTTCTAAAATGTCTTTCGAGTCGGGGGCGTAACACATGAGCGGCACTTCATTTCTCTGCCATGCCTCCAGTATCGGGTCGGTGAAGCGCCACATCGCGCGCACCTCGTCGGTAGCAATGAAGAGCGCCTGGTCACCGCGGATGCCGTCGACGAGCAACTTCGCGTATTCTTCGATATACGGAACGTGGACGGACGGCTCCCGCAGCATGTAATGAAATTCTCTGCGTTCGGTTGCGAAAGTGAATCCCGGTGTTTTCGACCAGAATTCGATGAGGATTTCTTCCCGCGGTTCGAGCCGGATGATGACTTCATTCTTGTGATGCGGTCCGGGCGGACAGAGACACGGCTCGGGATGCTTAAACGTAATGACAATCTGCTTTTGGGCAGCGCCGAGACGTTTCCCGCCTTCCATAATAATAGGCACACCTTTCCATTTCGGGTGGTCCAGTTCGGCACGAACCTTAAAGAAGGTTTCCGTATTCGAATCTTTCGCCACACCCTCTATGTCGCGGTATCCGTCATACTGCGCGCGTACCGTTGACGAACGCACACCGGCTCCCGTAATCGGCACCAGTTTTGACAGAATGTCCGCGCGCTTCTTCTGAATCGCAGCTGCTTCGAACGACTCGGGGTGTTCCATCGTTACAAGTGCGAGAATCTGCAAAAAGTGGTTTTGTCCGACGTCGCGGAATGCTCCGACCCCATCGTAAAAAG
>JAIOPS010000036.1 GCA_021413775.1 Candidatus Kaiserbacteria bacterium
ATTGCGATAACGACTCCAATAATCAATCCGGTGCGTTGAAATGTAGTCATGGCGCAATTGTGCTCAAGAATGGAAAAACTGCAACAGGGAGCTGTGTCTGGTCAAAGAATCTGTGCGGTGTAGGATTATGCGGCTGCTGCGTAGACTTCTGGCAGTCGGGTCCGTATCCCTAGGCCCGTAGAACCTCGACTCGCCGCCGGCAAGGCTTTCTCCCGATCGCTCGCCGGTTCGGCACCCTCCTCGGTTCGTAGACCTGTGGCGCGTACGTGTGTGCCGCCGCTTTACGAGCCCGGGAGGCTTTTTCTTTTTACCTATATAATGCAGCCCATGACGTATCAGGAGCGTGTGCGCGCACTTCTGACTTCCCCGGAGAAGAAACTTTTTTCGCGACTTTCAACGCCGCGCAAAGTGCAGGATTATCTCGATACGCTTCCCGTAAATTTCGAACTGAAGGGCGAGACGTACATGTCGCCGCGCACGATGCTTGATTCCGGCGTCGCGCATTGCTTTGAAGGCGCGACGTTTGCGGCCGCCGTGTTCGCGTACCATGGCCGAGAACCGCTCCTCATGGATTTGCAGACAACCGGCGATGATGAGGACCACGTCGTCGCTCTTTTTCAGGAGAATGGTTTCTGGGGTGCCGTCTCGAAAACGAATCACGGCATACTCCGGTACCGCGATGCAGTGTATGCGACGCCGCGTGAGCTTGCGATGTCGTACTTTCACGAGTACTACCTTGAGAACGGCGCAAAGACACTGCGGCACTACTCCAAGCCGTACGACCTCTCGCAATTCAATCCGACGCGCTGGGTTACATCTCCGGAGAGCCTTGAGTGGCTTGTGGACAAGCTCGATTGGTGCCGGCACTTCCCTGTCGCGCCGAAGAAAAATCTGACGCAGTTGCGTGCGGTGTCCAAGCTGGAGCGGCGCAATCTCAAGCACACGGAGTGGGCCAAGAACGGCGCACGCAAAGCTTAGAGATAACTGAGCGGATTCAGGTATCCCGTGAGCGGTGCGATAGGCATCGTGGCGTTCGCGCAGGGCGTCTTTGTCTGTGTGGCAGCTCCGAGCGTCATTATTTGAGTCGCAGAGGATACGTACACGCCGAAGTGCAGGTGCGGACCGGTCGCGTAGCCGGTCTCGCCCGAATAGCCGAGGAGCTCACCTGTCGCGACGGTCTGACCCTTAGTCACGGAAATCTGCGAGAGGTGCGCATACATTGTGTTCAAGCCATTGGAGTGCTGAATCATGACCCACTTGCCGAACGAGTAGCATCCCTTTACTGCATCCGTGTTGCCCGTGCCGAGGATTACGCCCGAGAGCGCCGCTTTTATCGGCGTTCCGATGGATGCGGCAAAGTCCATGCCGTTGTGGCCCTTGCCGGCGTATGCGCCTGATTTGGCGAAATCCGTGTTGCCGAAGTACTGCGTAATACGTACGTTGTCGAGCGGATAATGCAAAACGCCTTTGCCGGCTTTCGTAATCTCGCTCGGCGCAACGGTGTAATTCAGTTTCGCCTGCAGGTCGTTGAGCGCGTCTTCGAACGCGGCTTCCTGCGCTTTTTTCTGAGCAAGAATTTTCTGATAGTTCGCTTCCTGTGCTTTCGTCTGCGAGAGGAGTTCCGCTTGCGATTGGCGGGTCGCACTGAGTGAGCCCTGCTGTGTCGTAAGTGTTTTCTGCTGCGTCAAAAGGAGCTCATGCTTTTTTTCGGCGGCGGTTTTAGAGTCGGTAAGCTCCTGCTTTTCGGTATTGAGCACCGTTATCTTGTCTCTCACAGCCTGCTGTATCTGTGCCTGAGCATCGGCATCTTCCCAGATGCTCGTAAATGTCTCTGAAGAAAGTACCGCAAACGCGAGCGGTTGGGATTCCGTCTCAACGAGAAGCCGGAAGGATTGTTTCAGGGCCTCCGTGTCCTTATCTATAGTCGCCTGCGTAGATTCAATAGTATGACCGAGCGTCGATATTTGCGCCTGTGTCGTTGATATCTGCTTTTGCGTAACGGCGATGCTGCTCTGCAGCTTCTTCTTCTGTAGGTCGAGCTGGTTTATTTTATTCTGCAGCGTATTTTTCTGCGTCGTGGTCGTCTTGAGTTGCGCCTCGTACTGCGCTATCTCTTTGTTGAGCTGGTCGATTTGAGTGTTGTTCTGGTCAATCTGTTTTTGCAGCTCTTCAACACTCTGAGCAAATGCCGAAAACGGCACGTACAAAAAGCACACTGCGATAAGTGAAAACGTGAGAATGCGCCTCATAGACCGAGGCGTTGGCGCGCGTTTGAGATTCTCTCAAGCGACGCATGTTTTCCTATAATGGATGCAATCATGAACGGGTCCGGAGATTTCTCGCGGCCGGAAAGCGAATACCGAAGCGGCCATAGTACGTTGCCGCGGCCTTCGGAAGTGGCGTATTCCCACACGCTCTCTTTCAGACGGTCGTGATCCGCGAAACTTTCCTCGGCCAGGGCGGACCATACTTCATGAATCTTCTGCAGGTGGCGGGAAGCGTCGGCCGCAGTAGATTTTTTCTGCACGATGGAGGCGCTATCGGGTTCCGGGTGCTTGAAGAAGTAATCGAACTCCCCTTCCTCCGCCATGGGTGCGATGTCTCCGCTTGCGGCGATGCGCTCGCGCAGAACAGGCACTGTTTTCAGCGCTATCGAATCATTCCAGTCCACTCCCCTCTTTTCAAGTGCGGTGCGGAGTGCGGGAAGCGCGTACGCGGCAAACTCTTCGTCGGAAAGTCGTGCGAGGTACTGTTTGTTGTACCAGCGGAGTTTTTCCACATCGAATACCGCGCCGCTCTTATGAATGCTCGATATCTCAAAAAGTTCTATAAGCTCCTGTAGTGTAAAAATCTCCTGCTCCGTACCGGGATTCCAGCCGAGGAGGGCGACGTAGTTGATGAGTGCGTGCGGCAGTATCCCCTGTTCGCGGTAGTACCGCACCGATGAGCCTTCGCGGCGCTTCGACATCTTGCTCTTATCCGGCATGAGAATGAGCGGCAGGTGCGCGTATGCGGGCACTTCGAAACCGAGTGCCTGATGCAGCAGAATGTGGCGCTGTGTGTTGGAGACATGGTCTTCACCGCGTATGACGTGGGTCACACCCTCGTCGTGGTCGTCTACGACGACGGCGAGATGGTACAACGGTTCGGACATCGAGCGCGCAATCACGAAATCACCGAGCTCTGTAGTGTCGAATGTGATGTCACCACGGATAAGGTCGGTGAATGTAATCATCTGACCGCTGTTCCTGAGTCTGATGACCTCGACCTCCTTCGAGGCATCGTCCTTTGCCGGCTCCCGCGAAACGTACGCGAGGTCCCGTGCAATGAGGTCCGTGAGAACTTCCGTGTGACGGGGACGATGCTCGGACTGTTTGAATGTTTTATCCGCGTTGAGTCCCAGCCAGGCGAATTGTTCAAAGATATCCGCTTCGAATTCAGGACGGTTACGCTCGAGGTCGGTGTCTTCGATGCGGAGAATAAATGAGCCGCTGTTTTTCTTTGCGAAAAGGTAGCAAAAGAGCGCAGTACGGGCTAATCCGAAGTGAAGGTAGCCGGTGGGGCTCGGCGCTATGCGGGTAACGGGATTCATAAAGTTATACGGGTTCGTGTTCGACTGCTATTTCGACAAGCATTGCGGCGATTTTGTGAGCGGCATGCGGCCGGGCGTATTCGAGAGCCGCGGCCTTCATCGTATCGCGCGCGGTAGCGTCGCCTACGATGCGGTCGATTTCCGCCACGAGAATGTGCGAGGAGAGATTGCGCTGCTCTATAACTTCAGCGGCTCCGGAGCGCGCATACGAAAAAGCGTTTTCCGTCTGGTCGTGGGAAATGTCTTCGGGAATAGGAATGAGAATTGACGGAATTCCCCAGCTCGCGATTTCGAAAATAGTTCCGGAACCGGCGCGCGCGATGATGAGTGTCGAAATACCCGCAGCCATACGCATGGCGAGTGTGTTGAGGAGGCCGAACGCACGATAGTGGTCACGCTGCGGTGAGTTTTCCAATACGACCCGGGCGATGCCCGCCACGCCTTCCAGATTTGCGGTCCCGGCCTGATGCACGATGTTGTACTTCGTGACCAGGTCGGGCAATGAGCTGAGTACCGTTTCGTTGATGGCCTGGGCACCCTGCGAACCTCCCATAATGAATATAGTCGGGACGTTCGGATCAAGCTTCAAAAATTCATACCCGCCTTCCTTAGCGGCTGTTTCGATTTCTTTGCGTATCGGATGTCCGACCCGGGCGATTTTGTCCCGGACTTTTGCGGGGAACTTCATCGCAGCGTCCGGATGCGCGACGCCGATTTTGTACGCGAACTTTGACGACCAGAGAGAGACTCTTCCCGGGTTTGCGTCGGCATCGTAAATAACCACGGGAAGGCGCAAAAGGCGCGCCGCGTACAGTGTCGGAAATGCCGCATAGCCGCCCGTGGAGAAAATGACATCCGGGTACAGTTTGTACAGCTGCATGACGGAGCTCGCGATACCGGCAGCGGTTTTAAACATGTCGAGCACATTCAAAAAACTCGGATAGTGACGCAGGCGTCCCGCAGAAGACTTTTGCCATTGGATGTCGTGTTCGAGCAGTGCGGATTTATCAAAGGGTTCAGGTCCGAGGTATATGAGTTCCGGCTCGAGAAGAACCTTCTCTTTCGTGATGTCCTCCAAAGCTTCGGCAACGGCGATGAGCGGGTAGAAATGCCCGCCTGTGCCTCCTCCTACGAGAACGATACGCATCGCCCTATTGTAACGTCCCTGAGCCCTAAAACAATGAGCATTTCAGTGCTTATGCGGAGGTGCGAGCGCTTTTGAAACGGGAAATGCTCAGGAGCAGGCCTGCGGCTGCGAGGGAGACCAGCATGGCGCTACCGCCTTGGGAAATAAACGTGAGCGGGATGCCGGTGAGCGGCGCTACGCCGAGCATCGCGGCGATGTTGATGAAGGCTTCCACGACAAGGTACGTGCAGATGCCGATACCGAGGAGTGCGCCGAACATATCGGGCGCACGCGCGGAGACCGTATAGCCGCGAAGAGCAAACGAGAGGTACAGCAGTATCAGAAAACCCGCCCCCAAAAATCCCAGCTCCTCGGCGGCGACGGCGAATATCGAATCGCCCATCGGTTCGGGCAGATAGGTAAACTTCTGAATCCCCTGGCCGAATCCGCGTCCTGTGAATCCGCCGCTGCCGACGGCAATGAGGGATTGCTTAATCTGGTATGACTGCCCCTGCTGTCCCTGTGCGGGGTTCAGGAAGGTTTCTACACGGTCGCGGATGTACGGCTTCATCGTTGCGAGGAGTCCCAAGCCGAGAATGCCGATGACCAAGACAAGGAGAAGGTCGCGCACGGACGCGCCTGCTGCGAGGAACATCGCGCCGACGGAGAAACAGATGATACTGAGCGTACCGATGTCCGGCTGCAGTATCAAAATTGCCGCAGGTACCGCGAGTATGCCGAAAAAACCGCCCAGTCCGTACAAGAGTGTGCCGATTTTATTTTTGTAAACTGAAAAGTACGTCGCGGCAAAAAGTATCGCACCCACTTTCATTGCTTCGGAAGGTTGAAACGACATGTTCATGAGCACTATCCACCGGCGTCCCCCGCCGTGACTCATGCCGATATGTGGTACGAAGACCGCCGCGGTTGCAAGAATCGACAGAGCGAAAATGTACGGCGTGTAAGGCTTCCAAACGCGGTAGTCGATGTAAGTAAGAGCAACCAGAAGAACAGAACCCAGGCCGAGGCCGAGTACGAGGTGACTGAAAAAGACGCTCGACATGCTCGAGCCCCTCGCAAGAAGCCCGAATGCGGCCGAAGCGAAGATAAGCGCGCCCGAAATAATGAGTATCGCGATGAGCGACGCAAGAGGCTTATCAATGCGGTTTTTTGTTCTTCCTGCCACCGCTGAATTCTACTATACGACCGGCGTTGCAATTGCGGCGAGTGCGATGATAACGCCCGCAACAGCAAAGACAACGGAAAGCACCCAGTACCGCATGACGACTTTCGTGCCCGGCCAACCGATTGCCTCGAAATGGTGATGGAGCGGCGCTATCCGGAGAAGCTTCCTGCCAAGAACACGTTTCCAAAAGACCTGCAGGATATCGGAGAGCACCGTGACGACGAGAAGCGCCCCGATAATCGGCAAAACGGCGACCCCGACGCCGCCGCCGAGCTTGTCGGTCATGAAGGCGACGACGGCAAGCGCCAGCGTGAGCCCCATCGTGCCGGTGTCGGTCATGTAGAAGCGGGCGGGCGGGATGTTGAACCAGAGAAACGCGAGGAGTGCCCCGACGATGGAGGCGCAGAATGCCGCGAGGTTAATCTGACTCTGGGCGAATGCGATTATCGTATATGAGGCGAATATGCTCGCGAAGACGCCGCCGGAGAGTCCGTCTATGCCGTCAATCACACCGGACGCGTAGAGCGCGAGCGACATGAGAATAAAAAACGGAATGATGAATGCGCCGAGATAGAGCGGATGCGCAAACGGAATGTTTATCACGGATACATCGAGCTTCGCCCAGAACCACCAGCCGATGACGAACGAAAGCGCGAGCACGATGAGAAGGCGGTACCGCAAGGGCAGTCCTGTCCCACCCTCCTGAATAACGAGGAGGTCGTCTACAAGACCGACAAGCGAACCGATGATGAGAGCGGTCAGCGGTATCCACGTCTGATTGCGGCTGAGAAAGTCGAGGTGCGGAAGCTGTTCGGGGAAAAGGTATGCGGCAATCGCCGTACCGAAGACGGTAAAAAGCACGGACGCCCAAATAATGATGCCGCCCATGCGCGGGGCGCGGACCTCGTGCGAGACGTGCAATCGGTTGAACTCCGATGCGGACGAGCCGTCCAGTGCGACCTTGCCTGCACGCTTCTTCCACGCCTTATGTGCGTACAAATAGTGCGCAACGACAGGGGTGAGAAGCATGCCGATGACGAACGCGGTAGTTGCGGGTACAAGTACGCGGATGAGGTCGATATGCGTAGCAGCTGTTTCAAATACCATATGATTATCGGCCTCCGGTAACGGACTCCCGGGCAAGCGGAACAATTTTTTTCATATCAGTGAACCGGCCCTCGTGCGTTGAGCCGAGTACCACCGCGGCAATCGGGTGATCCAGTCCGATATCAAAAACGACGGTCAGGTTTCCGCCCGCGAGATCGGTGTACCCGGTTTTCCCCATCGCAAGTCCGGGAATGTCTCCGAGGGCTTCGTTGGTATTGAACGCGGTCGTCGTGTCGCCGTCTTCGCCGCGCAGGTGCAAACCGTCTTCGGTCGTTGCCGAAAAGAGAAGCGGCGAAGTGGATGCGGCGTATGCCATCATCGTCGCAACATCGCGTGCGCTCGCATAGGCTCCCGCCTGCGTCACCGACAGGTCGAGTCCGTTCGCATTTAAAAAGTACGCGTGCTGCATGCCGATTTCCTGAGCAAGACTGTTCATGCGCCAGATTGTCGCATCCTCAGCGGGAGAAGCGGGAAATTTCGCATGCACTGAGTCGTTCGCTGCGGCTGCGAGAATATTCGCGCCTTCATTCGATGAGGCGATAAGGGTGAAGTTGATGATGTCTCTCACCGACCAGCGTTCGCCTGCAGCGAGACGCTCCGTCGCGCCAGGAGGCGATGTATCGTACGGAATCGTTACGACGGTATCGAGCGGAAGCGACTCCGCAACAGCGAGCGTCAGCATAATTTTCGTAATGGACGCAAGGGGGAGCTGCGCGTCGGCGTTTTTTTCAAAAAGAACCTTATGAGTCTTCATGTCGTACACGATTGCGGACTTGGCCGTCAGTACCACATCGCGGAACGGGTCAGCTACGGCAGCGGCGGCCGTTGCGCTCTGGCTCGCGGGAGGCTGCTTCGTCGTATCCAGAAACTGAACGACGAAGAGAAATGATGCGATACCCATAAGAAAAATCGACGCCACGCCGTAGAGCCGGGGCGGTTGCAAAAGACTCTGTAACCCGTTAGAGGGCTGATTCGGTAGATTCTCCGGCATCTGCATGGAACGGACTGCTCGATTGCTCGAAAGCGGCCAATTCGCTTGCTATTTTAGCATAATCAGGCAATTCAGCGAGATTTCGGACACCGATATGCGCGAGAAGTTCAGTCGTCGGACGGTACAGGTATTCTCTTTGGTCATTCGGATTCTGCGCGCGTTCGATGAGGCCGCGCGCGGTGAGCGTACGTATCGTCGATGACGTGTTCACGCCGCGGATGTAATCAATCTGAGAACGTGTCGAGGGACCCCGGTAGAGGAGAATCGAGAGGACCTCGAGCCCCGCGTCTCCGATTTCGCGTCCGACCTCCCTCTCAAATGCCTTCTCGATTGTGCCGGCTACCGACGCGGCAACGGTCAGAGCAACTTCGGTTTCTGTTTCAACAATTGAGAGGCCTGTTCCCTCTTTGCGGGCAGCAAGATCGTGAACACCGGCGGTAAGTGCCTGAGCATCCACCTCGAGCAGCTGCGTAAGCTTTTTACGCGCCAGAGAGCCTCCCTCTGAAAACAGCAGTGCTTCAATTCTGTTCGCGAGATCCATACAGGCAGTATACCGTTCAGGCGCCGTAGCGCGGAGCGCCGACCTGTTCGATTTCGATTGTAATGTCTTCAAACAATTTTTCCTGCGAAACGCTCGCTGAACCGGAGCGGACCAGCTCAAGCATGGCCAGAAAATAGACAATGACCTCATGCTTGTCACGCGTCTGTGTGAGCTCACTGAAACGTGCCTTAAAAGCGGTGGTAAGCCGTTTCTTCAGACCCGCGATGACATCTTCGAGTGCGAGTACGGGCGCAACGCTCGCCTCGATGAGAGTCTCCGGCTTCGGAAGAATCTGGAGGAGTTTTAGTGCTGCGGCGTGGATAGTGTCGACAGATGATTCCGCCGGAGAGAAAAACGCGGCGCGAGCGGGACTCCTCACGGGAAAACGGTACGGCGCAAGACCCCACGACTTGCGAAGCATCTTCGCACATTCACGGACGATGCGAAGCCGCGCCAGCCGGCGTTCGAGCTCGTCGACCGACTCGCGCTCCTCTTCGGTCAGATCCATCGAAGGGAGGAGGGTCCTGGATTTGATAAGTAACAGCGTTGATGCGACAAGTATGAACTGCGCCGTTTCTCCCAGCGGCAGCGAGGGGAGTTTCTCTACGTACGCGAGATATGAATCGGTAACGTCAGCGAGCGAGATGTCGGTAATCGACATTTTCCGCGCCTCTATCATGTCGAGAAGTGCCTCGAGCGGTCCCTGGTACTGTTCCGTTGCAAGCGTGAATTTTTCGCTCATGCTTTCTTGTCGATGCGTATGCCGAGTTCGATTAACTGTTCGGGTGTAAGCGGCTTCGGCGCGCGCATAACCGCCGTCTGGCCGCCTCTGCTCATCGGAAACGCGACGACTTCCCGCAAATACGATTCCCCCGCCAGGTTCATGATGTTGCGCTCGATTCCGAACGCAATACCGCCGTGAGGAGGAGCGCCGTATTTGAAAGCCTGCAGCATGTGGCCGATTTTTTCCTCAATTTCCTCGTCGCTCATCCCCATCGCTTTGTATGTCGCTTTCAGTATCTCCGGCTTGTGCGCACGGATGGAGCCGCCGCCGGATTCGAAACCGTTGCAAACAAGGTCGTATTGCGTCGTAAGAATATCTCCCAGGTTTTCTCCCTTCATCAGAGCGTCGAGGTGCTCGGGAATAGGCATTGAGAACGGATTATGAGTAAACGTCCATCGCCCGTCGTCCGTCTTCTCAAAAAACGGAAAGTCCACGACCCATGCGTACGCGAGTACACCGTTCGCTTTATCTTCTTCCGTGCGAAGGTCAAATTTGTCGGCACCGTATTTCTCCATTGCGTCCTTGTAGCCGATACGGGGGAACGGCTTCTCTTTTATGGTGAAGCCCATTGTTTCGACGGTACTCGTTATCATCGCCTCCATAAGAGACATGACGTCATCGCGGGTCACGAACGACATCTCGACATCTATCTGAGTAAACTCGAATCCGCGATCGGCGCGGAGGTCTTCATCGCGAAGACATTTCGCAATCTGGAAGTATCGCTCTATTCCGCCGACCATGAGCAGCTGCTTGTACTGTTGCGGCGACTGCGGCAAAGCGTAAAAATTACCGGGGTTGTGACGGGACGGGACCACGAAGTCGCGCGAGCCTTCGGGCGTGGACTCCGTAAGAAGCGGAGTCTCTATTTCGGCGAATTTGTTTTGGAAAAGGAACTCTCTGCAGAGCTGAACGAACCGGCTTCTCAGGCGCATGTTTTTCTGCATGCGCTCGCTCCTGAGGTCGAGGTAGCGGTATTTCAGCCGGGTGTCCTCGCCGATTACTGAGGTATCGGAAGAAATATCGAAAGGCGGCGTTTCAGCAGCAGCCAGGATTTCAATACCCTCAACCTGGAGCTCGATGTCGCCGTTCAGCTTCCCCGTCTGGACGTTCTTCTCCGGACGTGCGTTCACGATACCTGTGACAGCGACTACGAATTCGGTGCGCACATCGCGTGCGGATTCTATTGCGGGGCTTTTCGGCAGAACAACGCCCTGTACCGTTCCCGTCATGTCGCGAAAATCAAAAAAGACCATCTTCCCCTGGTCACGGCGGACACTTACCCATCCCTGAATTGTCACGCTTGAGCCGACATGCTCTTTCAAGTCTTCTATGTATGTCCGGGTGCTCATATGGTAACGCCAATTTTAGCCCGAACGGCATTCATCTTCGCGGACGCGAGCATGCGGGCGCGCTCCGCGCCGTCGGCGAGCATCCGCCTCATTTCGTCGTCGGTGATGGCGTCGCGTTTCTCCCGCATCGGAGCGACGAGGGCTTCGATGTCCTCCACCAGAGCATCTTTCAACGCTTTGTACTTCCCCTTGTTCGCCGTGTACAGCTCGCCGAGCGAGTCTCTATCCCGAAGCAGTGCATGGATGGCGTACACATGTTCGGGGCTTTCGGCGTTTGAATCGGTGACGATGGACATAACCGCCTTCGCAATCTCGTCTTTCGTACCGAAAAGCGGAATGGTATTGCCGTATGATTTGCTCATCTTTTTTCCGTCCGTACCCGGCACAATCGCGACATCGCGCATGATGCGCTCCTTCGGCTCCTTGAAGGTCTCACCGAACGCGTTGTTGAACTTCATTGCCGCCTCACGGGCGTATTCTACGTGCTGCTGCTGATCGGAACCGACCGGAACGACGTCTGTGTCGTAGAGAAGTATGTCGGCCGCCATGAGCATCGGATAATTAAAAAGTCCGGCGTTGGCCTCCAGACCTTTGGCGACCTTGTCTTTGTAGGCGTGCGCCTGCATAAGAAACGGAACCGTAACGAGACATTCGAATATCCAGGCCAGCTCCGTGTGCTCAGGTACGTCGCTTTGTTTAAAAATGACGGCTGCGGATGTGTCAATTCCCGCCGCAACGTAATCTTTTGCGACGTTCATAATGTTTGTGCGGAGCTCGGCCGGTGCACGAAGCGTCGTCAGTGCGTGATAATCGGCAATCATGAGAAAACTTTCGTACTCCTTCGAGAGCTCAACAAACGGCTTGAGTGCGCCGAAGTAGTTGCCGATATGAAGCATTCCGGATGGCTGAAGACCCGTCAGTAACCTTTGCATAGCGCTCAATATAGCAGGAAATCAGGCATTATCTATTCATTATGCGACAGGCAGTTCGATGACGAACCTCGAGCCTTTGCCCGCTCCGTCGGATTCCGCCCACACTTTTCCCCCGTGCGCTTCCACGACTTCTTTCGCGATGTAGAGGCCGTAACCGGTCGAATGCGCGTTTACCTTTATGGAGTCGGTACCGTGACCGCCTTCGGTAAAGAGCCGCTTCATATCATCCGGCGTTATTCCCACCCCGGTATCCGTGACGGTAAACCGGTACCGGGCCCCGCTGCGGACGGCATCCACCTTGATGCTTCCCGACGGCGTGTACTTGATGGAGTTGTCGATGATGTTACGGAACACGTGCCGTTTGATTTTATCCTCGTCGCCCGTAAACAGGCAGGGTCCCGTTACGGGTATGTGAAATGACAGGTCGACGCCCTTCTCGTGCGCCTGAGGCGCCAGGTCGCGTACTATCGCATCGAGTGCCAGCGCAATATCAAACGACTGTTTGTGGTAGCTCACGGTTCCCTTCTTAAGATTCGATGCGTCGAGGATGTCTATGACCGTATCCACTCCTTTTCGTGTATCCGCAAGCGCGGAGACGGAGAGGTCCCGCAGCTGCGGGGTAACCTCGCCCACGTCACCGGATCTGATGGCGTCGAAAACAGCCGCGTTCTTCGTGAGATAGCCTTTGATTTCATGACTGATGAAATGCAGGAGCGACTCCTGCTGCCGGTTGGCTTTTTCGAGTTCCTGTTCCTGTTCCTGTATCAGCTCTCTCTGTCTGACGAGGTCGAGCGTATCCTGCACAATTTTGATTGAACCGATGAGCACAACGATGAATGCGGTGACGTTAATCGCAATACCACCGATGTCCGTCGAATACAGAACGTTTACGAAACTGAAAACAGTCACCATAAATCCCAAGAACGCCGTCGTTGCGACTTTCAGTTGAAACAGGTGGTGACGGTATATCGCATACGACGTCAGTCCGATTATGGGGAGGAGAAAGAGTGCTGCAAGAGGAATAAAACTCAGCTGGTTGAGCATAACCGGCAGAAACACGTTGAAGAGCAGAATCAGTACGGCCGTAAGGAGCATACCGAGAAAAAACACGAAGACCTGCCGGCGTTCAACATCGTGTGCCGCGCGCCATTTCCGGTACAAATGGAGAACTCCGGTGATGAGAAGTCCGAATGCCACAAGCGAGAAGAGCGCGATGCCGGGACCTCGCGAAGGATTGGTCACTTCTCCCGCGGGTGCGAGATGCGTTACGCCGGAGAAGACAAACGGAGTGAGTGTAAGCAGCGCGGTTGCCGCGACCACGGGGGTCAGTATATTCCGGTACCACCCCGGGAATTCTATGCGGGTCGAAGGGAAAACATATGCCAGCCGGAAGAAAGCGTACGCGTGCAGGACTGAAATACAAATATGTACCCGTAGGGCCCAAAGAGTCGCCGTCGTTGTAGTGAATCGGTACTCCAGGTAATTTGAAATCCCCCACACGACGGTGAGCATTGCAAAAAGGAGAAACGTTCTGTTCGTGATGCTGGTGCGGTCGTTGAGATAAATGAGAACGCCGAGTAGTGCGATACCGGTAATGGATATGCCGACCGAAAGCAAATCAAAGTTACTGCCGACGAGCTGCGTGATTCCCATAGTTACTTTTCTTCCACGGAGGACGCGAACGGCAAGCGGGACGCACGGGCAGTCGGAGCCTCGGCGCGTCCCACGCGGAACATAAAGACGAGATTGCCGTGTATACCGAATGCCGCCTTCGCGGTGTCATAGGAGTCGGTAATGAGTGCGCGCTGAGCGGCCGAAAACGTTCCGTCATCCCCGCCCTGAATAAGCAATCTGAAGAAAAGCACGCCTGTAAGCGGCTGCAGTGAAAGCCCCGAGGCGGCGGCGGTAAGCCATACGCGCTCAAGCGCTCTCCCCGCATCCACAAAAGCGCGCGGCTCAAGACTGGGTATGCTCAACGCGCCGAATGCGGCTGCAGCGGCGTTCGTCGCGCCGTTCTGTGAACGGACCATTTTATGCATTCCGAGCGCGGTCATACACCGGGCGCGACTCCACGCACGTAAGAGCCGGAAGCCTGCTCGCGCAGGGGGCGGAAGCTCGAGAGTCTCGATGTAAAAACCGATAGAATTCTTATCGTCCTCTTCCTTGGTCCAATTGATATGCGAAAAAAAGAAGTGATGAATAGCCTTGTGTGTAAGCATCACTTCCTCATTTACCGCACCGATATTTCCGAGTGTTTTCAGGGTTGCTGAATCGTCCACAAGAGTAATTTCCCCCATGAACCCCGGGGCCGCATTTTTAAGACGCATGCTCTCTGAATCTGAGAGAGGGTCAGCAGCGTAGGCCTTTCTGTTGGACGTGCGCGCTTCGATGAATGCGGCTAGCGGGTCGGGTAGTGCTTGCCCGGAAATTGCTATGGTCGCAATGTGCGTAATATCGGTGCTCGGAAAGTAACGCACATCACAGGCTGCCCCCCTTTCGGATGCGGCGAGACAAAAATTTTCCAGCGCGGCGCCGTTTGCCATGTATGAAGCACGCTGACCCCAATTGTACGGCGATGTATCACGCTCCGGCCTGTTCCAGAGTTCGACAGTCTCGCCTTTTACGATAAACCGCCAGGGTTGGCAATTCTCGCCCGACGGAGCGCGAAGAGCTTTCTCGAGTGCGTAACGGATGACATCGTTCATAAATCAATATTAAATTTCTTCGCGAACGAACGGGCGACGTTCAGCCTCCGGGCGGATTCCTCCGGAGTACCCCACGCGGGTATCAGCTTTTCATCGAGAGAGATGAGCGCACGGTTATTTTCCAGTGATTCACCCGTCAGCACCTTGCGCGCACAGTACGCAACCGCCGCGCCGTTAATCATCGCCGCACCCCCGAGTTGCGGCCATGAGACTATCGTCTTGCCCATTTCCATAAGCGATTCCTGCATGCGCTCCGTCACATTTTCAGGACCGACCAGCTTTGTAATGAGGCGACCGGTTTCGAATTTATCAAGACCTCGGAGCATGGCATAACTCACATCGCCCATGCGTCCGTGAAAAAAAGGCGTTTCGGGATCGAGGTCGTATCTTTCTATATCGACGACCGCATTATCACCGTTGTCTGCGGCCATCAATACGGGAATACGCCGTTTTCGGGCTTCTTCGCGAATGAGACATTTGACCGCAAGGTTATCTATTTCGTCAATCACGATGTCGAGACCTTCAAAAAAATCGCTGATGGACTCCTCCTGAAGACCGTCGGTAAAAACCTCGACAGAGGCGTAAGGGTTCATTTCATATATGCGTCGGGCGGCCATGTGAACCTTGAGCTCGCCGAGCTCGGTCACGCCCGAGAGGATACGGTTCGTGTTGGTGAGAGCGAGCCGGTCCATGTCGGCAATTTTCATATGCCTGCCGCCTCCCTGCAGCGCGATTGCAAATGCTACGCTCGAACCGACGGAGAGTCCCGCTATGCCGATGGACGCGGAATAAAAGCGTTTCTGCTCGTCGGCGGTAATGAGATTCATGTTACGTGCCGTTCGTACCGCGTAGAAATCATCCTCGGGAAGAACATGAGAGAGTGCGGAAAGCCAGGGAAAATACACCCATCGGCCGTGCCGAAGAGTATCGCCGAAGGAATCGAAATATGTCCCGAACTGTGTCTTGAAATCCGGGGTATAGACTAAAGCTGGATTTTTTATGCCGAAAAGCTCAAGTTGCTGCTCCCGGTAGTCGTCAGAGACGCGACGGATACTACCCGATGCCATGAGAGAGGTGACGGTGTTACGGTCCTCATCTTTTGAAAGGTCGAACAAGGTCGACAATGTCGAGAGTTGCGTATCCCCCGCGTCTTTCAAGAGACGTGCCAGGTCATCCATAAGTACGTGGCTCTCAGTATACCGCGGTTTTATTGAGGCGTTATGCCTTTTTTACCCACTTGTGCTTCGTGCCGTGCGCGAAATGTTCCGCATGATTGTGCGCCCACGTAATGACGCGCGGATTTACACGGTCCTTCATAGCACCGACGAGGTAGTGATACTCGGTGCTTTTCTGCATAAGACTTTGTTTAATCGCCAGCCCGATTTGCGCAATGATCTCGTGAGTGCCGTCGACTGAATCCTTGAGCTCGACGTTGACCTCGAGGTACTCGTCCTGATTTTCCGCATGTTTTGTAAACATTGTAAATTTACCCGTGACGAATGGCTCGAGTTCGGCGGAGTGCAGTCCGTGGCGGATATGTTCCGGGAAGATTATCGCGCCGTAGAGCTTGGTGGAGAGGTCTGCACGCTCGTACACGTACACGAAGGGCAACTCCCTCACGGTGTCAGCGATACCGGCTTTTTTGATTTCGGCTTTGAGGTCTATCCCCTCCGCTGCGCAGATGCGCTTCACTTCCGAGTACGTCAATACGCCGCCATGGTCCCCGATATCAAATCTGACGAGAGGCAGCGCGCTTCCGGCGGTCGCATAGATCCGGTTATCAACCGCCTCGAAGCTTACGAACGACGGTACGAACTGCGCGAGTGTCGGCAGTCTGGTGGCATCGGAAAAGAGCGCCGGAAAAAGCGCCGGATGCGCGATGCTCAGATGCCTGATAAGAATGGACAGCGGGGTTTCGGTGGCCATGGTCCCGAGTTCCGCGCTGCCGTAGATATTCATGACATCCCGGTGCGGATTTTTCATGCCCGTTTTCCGCATAAGGTAGTCGCGGAATTCCTCGGAAAAACCTTCCGCGGCGCACACGACACGCATATCGAAATGCTTCCAGGTCACACCGTTTTCCGGACCGTCATCGATAACATCTTTCACAAACGGCGGATAGCCGCACAGTATGAGCTGCGTGTACTGCGGTCCGATTTCGCGGAGCGCCTCAAAGATTTCCTTCTTGTTTACACCCGGAGTAAGAATTGTGAGGGGGAAATCACGGTCAGAAATTCTTTTGAATGCCTCATACGTGATTATGCCGCCGATCCATACGCCCATGCCGAATGCGACAATGACGAGTGTCGGTTCTTTCGGGTTCAACCCGCTGTTCTCGAGAAATGTGCGGTGGTACACGTACGACTGCTCGTCTGTCGCGCCTGTACGCGGAAAATAAAAGGGTTTGCCGGTCGAACCTGATGTCGCGGAAAGAACAAGCGGCTTACCTGCGAGCGCCCCGGGGAGAATAAGGTCCTCCCATGCGGACTTTCTCAGGTAGTTGTCTTTCGACATCGGGGGTACTTTTTTGAAATCCGCTATTGAGTTTACGGTGCGGGAAAGAGTCCCTCGCTCTTTTAAAAAAGTCCGATATGCGGGAACATGGGAGGCCGCGGTTCTGAATATCTCAAGCATGTACTCCGACTGCATCGCGGACCATTTGGCTGAGCTGCCCGACGGTCCCGGCTGCAGAAAGAGCGACATCCTCTCAAGGGCCGAGCGTTTCTTGTCGGCAGCCGTCGAGCGCTTCTGACTGGGGCTTTTCATGTGGTTATTTTACAACGCAAACGTCTATCTGTCCATCTCTGCGTCCTGATTAGCGGTACCGAGAATGCATGCAAAACGCTACCCGATCAGTATCAGGTTCGCAGGTCCCTCGCGCAATCACCCGCTGTGCAGTATTTAGAGTCCTTCGTTGCGAAGCTTCTCGATGTGCTCTTTGGCTGACTTGGAAAGCTTCTTCGGAAATTGTACGTCGATACGGATGAGCAAATCTCCACGTGAACGTCCGTGCGGCACACCGTGATTTTTGACACGCACAACTTCGCCGTGGACTGTGCCGGCAGGAATTTCTACGGGAAGCTCACCGTCGAGCGATTGGACTCTGTACGTTGCGCCGAGAAGCGCGTCGGTCAGTTTTACGGGAAGCGACATCAGAAGTGCGTTTCCTTCCCGCGTAAATGCGGAATCAGACTTAACGTGCAACTTGACGTAGAGGTCGCCGGCCGTGCCGCCGGGAACGGCCTCTCCGCGGCCGGGCATCCGTATCATTTCTCCGTTGTCGACGCCCGCAGGAACGCGGATTTCAATCTCCTCTTCTTTTTTTGCCACACCCGCACCGCGGCACGTACCGCACGGGCTTTCCGGGACCTCTCCCCGACCGTGACACTTGGGGCATGCTCTGTTGGATGTGAAGGAGCCGAAAAAAGAATTTCGCGTTTCGTGAATTTCTCCCTTGCCGTTGCAGGTCGAGCAGGTCGTGAGCTTGGTGCCCGGCGTTGCACCGCTCCCGTCGCACGTGGCGCATATTCCCGTTTTCGTCAGAAGGACACGTCTCTCAGCGCCGAAGACGGCTTCCTTAAATGAGAGTTCGATATCTATAGAGATGTCACGGCCCCGCTGCTCGCGCGACCCGCCGCCGCCGAAAACGTCGCCGAAGATATCGCCGAGGTCGAATTCAAAAGCTTGCCCGTTGAACCCCTGCCCGTTGAACCCCTGAAAATTGGAGAAATCAAAGCCGCCGAACCCTTGGCCTTGCGAGCCGCCGCCCGCAAACGTCTTGCCGTACGTGTCGTATTCCGCACGCTTCTTCTTATCCGAAAGCACTGCGTAGGCCTCGCTGGCCTCCTTGAACTTGGCCTCGTCGCCCCCTTTTTTGTCGGGATGATGCTTCTGAGCGAGCTTTCTGAATGCCGACTTGATGTCGCTTTCGCTCGCATTGCGGGCAACTCCCAGTATCGCGTAGTAATCTTTCATGCAATTGATTATAGGTATCTCGTAACGCTTCGCAACTTAGGAGAATAGAAATGTTTTTATGAACCTTTCATAGCGCCACGTCTGAAGTTTCGGCCATGCCTGCATGCGGACCGTTGACCATACGGCGCGGCAGAACGCGAAATCACCGTAATACTGAGAAACGGCCGGAAATCCCGCACGCGCGCATACGGCATCGCACATTGCGAGATATTCGAGCTTCTGTGAAGGCGTGAAGCGGTACTTCGCGACGTACTCGAAGTCTCCCGGGTCCGGAAACCATTCGACTGTCGAGAGCGCGCAAATCGCGTCGAATCCGAACGGTGCGGAAAATGAGTCTTCAAAATCGATAACGCCGAGCGGGTACATGTTTGAGGGATTGAAGTCCCCGTGCGTGAGTACGTACGGGAACCCCGATATCTTCTGGAGCACGCGCTCGAACTTATCCCGGAGAGATGTTATGTACTGCGGCAATTCTTCCCGCAAAATGTCGAGGTGTATGCCCTTTGCGAAATTTTCCGGATCAGGAGTCACGAGCGCTTTTGATTGCGCCGTAAGGTAGCGTTCAGAAACACACAGAAAATCACTGAAGTGGGCGTCAGATACGGAGCCGAGCGTGCTGAAGTCGCTTTCAAACAGGTCACGGAAGCGTTTCTCACCGAGCGATTGCTCTATGAAGTATGACTCTGTGCCAAACGAACCGACAGAGAGTATAGACGCAACAGGAAAACCGAGCGCTTCCATTTTCTGATGCGTTGTAAGCTCGCGGGATACAGCCGCCGCGTCGCCGATTCGCAAGTAGCTATCCTTTCCGCGATAGACGCGCTGTCCGCTGCGCTGCTTCGTAACGAGGGTGAAGTCCGTACCCTCGACTGTGAGATTAGGCATTCGCCTCCGGCCCGCCTTCCGGCTTCGGTCCTTCAGACGATTGGCCCTTCGATGCATCCGACATTGCCTGCCCGATAGCGCTCATCGCGCCAGAGAGCGTCTCTGTCGCGGACTTAATCGCGGCCGAGTCATTGCCTCCGCGAACGGATTTTGCGGCATCAATTTTGTCCTGAACGTTTTTGCGGACATCTTCACTTACCTTCTCACCGTGTTCCTTGAGTGCCTTCTCTGCGCTGTAGATTGTCTGGTCAGCGTGGTTCTGTGCTTCGACGAGATCCTTTTTCTGCTGGTCTTTTTCGGCATTTGTCTCCGCATCCGTCCGCATTTTTTCAATCTCCGCATCGGAGAGTCCCGAGGAAGCTTCTATGCGAATGGACTGCTCTTTATTGGTGGTTTTGTCCTTCGCTTTCACCGAGAGAATGCCGTTGGCATCGATGTCGAAGGTAACCTCCACCTGCGGCATTCCGCGCGGCGCCGGCGGAATACCGTCGAGATTGAATCTGCCGAGCGATTTATTGTCTGCAGCCATAGGACGCTCGCCCTGGACGACGTGAATTTCAACTGAGGGCTGGTTGTCCGACGCGGTAGAAAATGTCTGCGAGCGCGACGTCGGTATGGTTGTATTGCGTTCGATGAGCTTTGTCGCGACACCGCCCATCGTCTCGATACCAAGAGAGAGCGGGATAACGTCGAGCAGAAGAACATCTTTCACGTCGCCCTGCAGAATTCCTCCTTGAATTGCAGCACCGACCGCAACAACTTCGTCGGGATTTACGCCCATGTGCGGCTTCTTGCCGAAGAATTGTTCGACAGCCTTTTGCATCGCAGGCATTCGTGTCTGGCCTCCGACGAGAACAATCTCCTGGATGTCGGCGTTCTTGAACGGAGATGCTTCCATCGCGCGCTTCGTGATTGCCATCGCGCGGTCGAGAAATTCCGTCGAAAGCTCCTCAAGCTTGCCGCGCGTCAGTTTCAGAAGGAGATGCTTCGGACCGGATGCATCCGATGTTATAAACGGAATGTTAATTTCCGTTTCCAAAGCCGTAGAAAGCTCTATCTTCGCCTTCTCCGCGGCCTCATCAAGTCGCTGGCGCGCGAGCGTGTCATTGCGGACGTCTATGCCGGACTCTTTGCGGTACTCATCGGCAATCCAGTCCATTATTTTCTGATCGATGTCTTTACCGCCGAGGTGCGCGTCGCCGTCGGTCGAGCGGACCTCAATGACGTCATCACCGACTTCCAGTACTGATATGTCGAATGTACCGCCACCGAAATCGAAGACGACTATTTTTTCATCTTTCTTCTTGTTGAATCCGTATGCGAGCGCCGCCGCGGTCGGCTCATTGATGATGCGCTTCACGTCGAGACCGGCGATTTTGCCGGCGTCTTTGGTCGCTTGGCGCTGCGTATCGTTGAAATACGCCGGGACCGTAATAACGGCTTCGGTGATTGTCTCGCCCAGGCGCGCTTCCGCGTCGGCCTTGAGCTTCTGAAGAATCATCGCCGAAATTTCTTCCGGGCGGTACCACTTGTCCCCCATCTGCACCTCGATGCCGCCGTTGTCGGCTTTGCGCATTTCAAACGGAACGGCTGCCTTGTCCTTTTGGACGGCGGGCTCGTCAAAGTTGTGCCCGATGAACCGTTTAATCTGGTAAATCGTATTCTTCGGATTAGTAACAGCCTGACGGCGCGCAATTTGGCCGACGAGGCGTTCGCCTGTTTTAGAGAGTGCGATAACTGAGGGTGTCGTCCGTCCGCCTTCCGCGTTTTCGATGATAATCGGTTCTCCGCCGCTCACGACGGCAACCGCTGAGTTGGTCGTACCCAAGTCAATACCGAGTATTTTAGCCATATAATATTTATTTTTTTATTATTACCTGTGCAGGTCGTATCACTCTGCTGCTCGATTTATACCCGTACCTGAGGATGCGCGCAATAGTATTTGATTCTCCGGCGACATCGTCAAGCTCCTGTACCGCTTCGTGTATGTACGGGTCGAACGCGTCGCCGATTTTTCCGAAGCGTTCGATACCGTATCGCGCGAGCACGTCGAGCAGCTGGTTCCGTACCTGCTCCATGCCCGCCCTCCAGTTTTCATCCACAGAGAGCCACGATTCCGAGCCTGCTGCCATATCAAAACTGTCGAGAACCGGCAAAAGGTCCTCCGCCATGCTCTCCTTTCCGCGCAGAAGCGCCCGTTGCATATCAAGCGCAAGCTCCTTTTTTGCATTTATCGCATCGGCTTTGCAGCGCTGCCACCCGTCCAGGTACTCCTGTCGCTCGCTCTTAATTGTCGCAAGCTCATCTTTGAGCTTCTGCATCTTGGCCTGTACGGCACCTACAGCACCGACCTCATCTTCCGGCTCAAAATCGATGTGTTCTGTGTCATCCGAGTGTGTATCCATAGCGAGCAGAGTATACCAAATACAGTTAAACCAAAAAGGCCTGCGCATCGTCGCAAAGAAAAACGCCCCAATGGGGCGTTGTTTCTATCGCTTCGACCACTGCGGAGCACGACGCGCCGCTTTGAGACCGAACTTTTTGCGCTCTTTCGCACGAGGGTCTCGTTTCAAGTAACCTTTCGCTTTCAAATCTTTGCGCTGCTCCGGAACGAGCTCAATCATTGCGCGCGAGATACCGAGCCGCACAGCCTCTGCCTGAGCCTTGTGGCCGCCGCCACGCACATGCGCGGACACGGAGAATGTTGCACCGAGCTCCTGCATCGGAGCCAGCGCCGTTTTCACCATGGACGAGAGCGGGAAGTAATCTTCGGCAGGTTTGCCGTTGACCGTCATCGAAGACGTCTTCGCGTCGGTCAATCTGACACGCGCTGTCGCGGTCTTCCGGCGTCCTACTGCTTCTGTGTATTCTTTCGTAGCCATATTATTGCGTGATGGTTAGATTCTTCATGCGTGCGACAAGCATGGTGTTGCGCGGGAGCATCCGCTGGACGGCGACGCGTACCGCCTCTCCGGGCTTACGTGCATTCATCATGGCAAGAGTCTCTTTCTTGAGACCTCCCGGAAAACCGGAATACTTCGTGTAGGTCTTTTGTATCTTCTTTTTCTCGCGCGTGTAAATTTTGGATGCATTTGTGACCGTCACCTTAACGTCGCTGAGAACATTCGGCGTGTAGTCCGCGCTCATCTTTCCCATGAGAGCCTTCGCTGCTTCGGATGCGACGCGTCCGAGCGTTCTGCCGGAAGCATCAATAGTATGTGTAGTTTTCTTCATAGTTATTTGACGAATTCAATGCGAGCCTGCTCTCCGACGCGCTTGCCGACACGGCCGAGGCGTACGATGCGCGTATAGCCTCCTGCGCGCTTCTGGTAACGCGGAGCAAGCGTATCATGGAGCTTCTTTACCGCGACCGCCGAGCCGATTCTGCTGAGCGTCATGCGGCGCGACTGAAGCGTATTGGCCTTGCTCGCGGTCACGAGACGCTCGATGACAGGACGAAGCTCCTTTGCTTTTGCGACCGTCGTTGTAATACCCTCGTGGAGAACGAGAGAGCGGGCAAGAGACTTAAGCAACGCGTTGCGCTGATTTTTCCCTCTCCGTAGTGTTCGCTTCGCGTTGTGGTGCCTCATACATTTATTGTGAACGGAGCGTCAAACCGAGGTTTGAAAGTGCGCGCTTAATATCCTGAAGTCCCTTTTGGCCGAGACCTTCAATTGCAAGGAGGTCATCTTCTCGTTTGCGTGCGAGTCCGCCGACTGTGCGGATAGACGCATTATCAAGCGCGAGTTCGACACGCTGCGGCAGGTGAAGCTCCGTGATGCGGGTCTTGAGTATCTCAGCGTCCATCGGCTGCGACTTATCATCGCGACCGGATACGGCGGCGTCCGTTGTCATAGACATAGGAGCCTCTTCCTCGACTTCCTCTTTGAAGCCGACGACGGACTTGAGCTGGTGAATCATGGTTTCGATGGAGCGTTCGAGTGCTTCGCGCGGCTCGATGGTGCCGTCCGTCTCGATGAGAATCCGAAGACGGTTGAAGTCAGTTCTGTCACCGACGCGCATGTTCTCCACTTCGTAGTTGGCGCGGCGAATCGGACTGAAAATCGCATCGAGTGCAATCGTGCCGATATCAACGCGCTCCTTCTGGTGCTCCTCTTTCGGAATGTATCCGAGGCCGCGCTCCGCGCGAAGTTCGAGTTCGAAATTGATTTTACCGGTAACGTCCGCGATGTGCTGTTCGGGATTGAGGATTTCTACCTGACCGGGCAGCTTGAGATCGGCGGCGGTGACGGTCTGAGGACCCTTCACTGAAAGCGTAATCGTCTGCGGCTCGTCAGAGAGAAGCTTGAAGCGAATCTTGCGGAGGTTGAGAAGAATCGTAACGACATCCTCCTTTACTCCCTCGATTGTCGAGAACTCATGGGATACGCCCGGGATTTTTACGTGCGTCACGGCCGCGCCGGGGAGAGACGAGAGAATAATGCGGCGGAGAGAGTTGCCGAGTGTGTAACCGTAGCCCGGATAGAGACCGTCTATCTCATAGGTGCCGCTTCGTTCGCTTTCGGCGACGACACGCGGCTTCGATGGCAATGCAATGTGATAATCAGACATAGGATGATGGACCTGTTAGGATATCCTGTTACTTATAATGTGAAAACGCCGCTAAATAAGACCGCTTGTAAGAAGGAATTGACCGGGAAATAAAACGCCCGCCAGTATACCACTATCTGCTGTAGAACTCAAACACCGTCGGATAATCAAGACCTGTTTCGACCGGTGTGAATTGCGGATCACCCGTTACCTCGGCGGAAAGGCTCCCCATGTCGACGGAAAGCCACTGCGGAGTAGAGCGGTGATTTTCTTTGTCGGCGAGAGCCGCGTAGAGCGGGCTCTTCCGGTTGCCTTCGCGGACGGAAACCTTATCCCCTATCTTGAGGTGGTGGGACGGGCTCGTGATGCGGCGTCCGTTGACCGTTATGTGACCGTGAGAGACCGCCTGGCGTGCCGCACGGCGGGTCGTAGCGATTCCGGCGCGGTATACGGCTGAATCCGCACGAAGCTCAAGCGCACGGTGAAGTGCCTCTGAGGGATTGGCGGCCTCGAATGCCTTCTCCGCATAGTTGGAAAGCTGCTTTTCTGAAAGACCGTACGTGAAGCGTACCTTCTGCTTTTCAAGAAGCTGTCGTCCGTAGTCCGAACCGCCGCCGCGGCGCTGCTTCTTCGGCTTGGCGTTCGCTTCGGAGAGAGCGAATTTCTGCGTCTGGGTCTGCTCGAAGACGGCAGCACCGAGGCGTTTCGCTATTTTGTACTTTGATTTAATGGGAAGCATATAGATATAAGATTAGACTCGGCGGGGTTTCTTGGCGCGGGGTCCGTTGTGCGGAACCGGTGTGTCATCTGCGATTCTCGAAATGTCGATGCCTTTGCCGGCGAAGCCGCGGAGCGCGGATTCACGTCCTGCACCGACGCCACGAATGACGACGTCCACCTCCTTGACACCGATGATGACGGCCTTGTCGCCGACCAGTTCGCCGACTTTTGCAGCAGCAAACGGAGTGCCCTTCTTCGCTCCGGAAAAACCGAGGCTGCCGGACGTAGACCACGCCACGGCGTTGCCTGACTTATCGGCCAAAAGCACTTTCGTGTTGTTGTACGTCGCGTGAATGTGGAGCGTACCGGCGACGACGTTCTTCTTGGCGACACGCGCCAAAGAGCGGGATTTGAGTCCCTGGTCGACGCTACCGCCGCTTTTCCGTATGATTCGCTTTTTTCCCATGTAATTTTTTTATAGATATCAGTTTCGACGCACGTTACCGACTATGTCTTCTCAAGCTTACGGCGACCTGATGTCATCGTCTTACGGACGTTGCCGCGGACGGTGCGTGAGTTTGTCTTTGTGCGCTGACCACGGGCCGGTAGATGTTTCGCGTGGCGCGTTCCCCGGTATGCCTTCACATCCCGCAGACGGCGGATGTTGCCGGCAATTTCGCGCTTGAGTTCACCCTCCACCATAAACTTCTCGATTGCTTCGCGCAGCGCCGTTTCTTCCTGCGATGTAAGATCCTTCGGCTTCTTGCCGGCGTCAATCTTGAGTGATGCGAGAGCGACGAGTGCACGCGGCCGGCCGACACCGAACACGGCCGTCAGACCGATTTCGAGCCTCTTTTCTTCAGGTATGGTTACACCGGCAATACGCATGATAAGTATCTGAATTTGAAATAATTAACCTTGGCGCTGCTTGTGACGGGGATTCGTGCAAATGACCCACACGCGACCGCGGCGCTTGAGCGAACGGCAGTGCGTACAAATCTTTTTAACTGATGCTTTTACTTTCATACAAGTGTACGGTTATGACCGTCTGATTATCCTCGCCCGGCCACCGTACGAATCAAGCTGAACTTGAACACGATCGCCAACCAACACTTTAATGCGATGCAATCGCATTTTGCCGGCCAGGTACGCGAGAACGTTCCTGTCGTCTGACAACTTGACCTTGAAAAGTGTATTCGGAAGCGCCTCGTCGACGATCCCTTCTACAACTTCTGGTTCAGCCATATCAGCGCGTCGTAGAATAGCAGCTCCTTTTGGCTCAGTCAAGCCCTACTTAGCGGGATTTACGACCGTGACCTTGATTGAAGCCGCATTTTTCGGAAACACGCTCGACCAGAACGGTTCGATGCGTGCACGAGCCTCCTGAACCCCCTCAAACCCGGTGACGATGTTCTGGAACGCGCTCTGGTCCTTTCCGGCAAGAGCCTCCGTCAGGGCCTTGGTATCGACCCGCCAGACGATGAGCGCGTTTCCTATGAGAGTGAATGACATCGGGTCTACGCCGAGCGTCGAGGATGCGGACGTCATGTGAGCGCCGTATCCTTCACCCGGAATAATGAACATGGATGCGTTATCCGTATTTGAAGAGACGGATTGTGCGACTGCCGCAGCGAAAGCATCCGCCGGGAATACAGGGATCAGGACGTGTGCCTTTTGATGTATCCGGACCTTGCCGCCGGCCTCCGATGTGGTCGGCTCATCCTGGTACTGCACTTGAACAAGGTCGGTAAACACAATCGACGAATCGTTTTCGAGAGCTTTCGCCGCATCGCGGACTTTGCCCTCAAGGCGGGAGCGGATGGCTGCAACTGTCGTATCGGTATCAGCCTGAGACACGCCGGGCTTGTCGCCCGAAAATCCTCCCGTGAATGCCGCATTCGATGAGGCGTACACGTGCGCATACATATCAGGCGTTGATTTCAGACCGGGTAAGGTGAAGCGCGAAATCGGTCCGACGTTGTACTTGTCACCGACCTGGTCGGCCACGACAGTCACTGTAACGCTGCCCGGAGTACTGCCGGATTTCGCCGGCACGACAATATCCGCCGGTGCCCTGAAAACGAGTCCGTCCGGAGTTTCAAAACGGGTCGTTTTTATCAGTTTTACGGGAGCGCTCGAGAAATCATTGAATACGGTTATCGACCCCGATGCTTTTTCCTCGGAGTGCACAGTACCGGTGCTGGTAACGGTGTCGGAATCCTCAAGATCCACTGTCTGGACGGTGTACGGAAGCGTTCCGCTCGCCGCCGCAACGGACGGGTAGGCCGTGAACTGACTGGTTTGATCGAAGATTACCGCATGCGTTTTCGGCGTCACTGTCACCGTCGTCGCCCGAAGGGCCATGAGAAGAAGAATTGCGAGTGCCAGCACGGAAACTGCTGCGACAACCCATAGCCATATTCTGTGCGGCGGGGCTTTTCTGACGAAATCGGATTGCTGGGTCATTTCAGGCATCGGGCGTCGCGGTCTGGACGGGTTGATGTTGACGTTCCGTATGGACCTGTCGGGCGACGGTGGGTCCAGGTCAGGCTCCTCTTGTGAGATTTCCGGCTCCGGCGGCATGGTCGAGTTCGATGTACTCATCGGCGAGACAGGAACGCGGCGCGGAGGTTCAATATCGTGAGGCTGCTCCGGAGGAATGATGTCTTGAAAGTAATCTTTTACCATACGTGAAAATTAAGAAGTATTCCCCATTATACCGAATTAAGGCCCGCCGATTCACGGTGCGCTTGAAATTATGTGGATTGTTCCTCGATAGCCGCGTATGCGCAATCGAGTGCAAGCATCGGATTTACAGGTGTTTCAGCTCGTACCCACGTATCCATGTGTCCTGCATCCAACTGCGTCACGTTGAACGGCATCGCTGTGACGGTAAATTGGGTGAAATCTATGCGCGCTAAAAACATACCGAGCCAGGATAGAAGGTCTTGGTGCGCAATAAGAATGAGATTATTGGGCAATTTACGTTCGTGAGCGCAAGCACTGAAGACCTCGCCGAACACGCGCACCAGTTCCGGCTCGGCAAGCGCGATGGCTTTTTGAAGCGCAAGACATGCGTCATCCGCACACGCATCGCGCTCAAGCATCCTGAACAAACCCAGCGTCTCCTCCGGCGGGCGGGCGCCGTGCACTCTTGCAAGAATACTTCGCACACCTTCCTGGACAACATGCTGATCGGTCGGGATGCCGTCACGCAGCACTGTAACGCTCGACGCAAGCACTCCGACATTAACGACGACTGCGTTCTGGGAGTCATTGCCCCGCAAGAGGACCGACGCTGTCACTCTCTCGGCCGAACGCCAGTGCATTGCGGTAGAAGGCAGCGACGCCTCCAAAGCCGTCGTAATATTCGCCTTGAGCGCACGGTCACATGCACTCGCAATGGAAACAACATCCAAAGAGCGGGCATACTTACCCTCCGGCCGGTTTGTCGGATATCCGTTCAGTCGGACAGAAAGTACGCCTGCTTCCAGCAACTTCTGTCTGTCCAGTGACTCCGCGGTGAGTGACTGCTGAGCGATGGAAGCAATATGACTCGCATGCACGCGGATTTCCCCCGGAAAGTCTCTGCGCCCGGTGAGAATTTTCGAAGAAGTCCACGGTGCGTGCAGAACAACATACACCCGGTCAGGGGCCGCAGACGATAAAACGAGCGGCAGACTTGCGCGCGTTCTTTTTACGGCTTCCGCAATCTCCTCCGTTACACGACCGACAGCCTGCTCGGGTGTGCGTTCCTCAAGCGAAAGCGTCGAATATCCGGATGCAAATATCCGCGAGAGGCCCTTTTGCGGCACGTGCATGAATGCGCACCATACGTAGCCGCTGCCAATATCAATGACCGCAACGGAGCGCTCCCGATTCAAACTCAAAATTCCCGCCATTCGTGTCAGTATAACTCGTTCGCAAGCTCGCGACGTCGAAAAAATCTCACTATGTGCATCAGTCGATAACAGCTTTGATTCTTCGGATACCCGAAGCGACCGCTTCTTCTTTCGTTATCTTAAACGTACCGGCGAGCTCAGCGGTATTGGTGACGTGCGGACCACCGCAGAATTCAATTGAAAACGCTTCTGCAAAACGTGGGTCATCTTGTGATGCGCTCACGGGTCCCACGGAATACACCGACACCATGTCGGGATACTTGGCGCCGAATTCATGTTCTGCACCGAGTTTTTCCGCCTGATCCTTCGGCAATGTAGAGCGGATGACCGGCAATTTTTCCCGTATTTTCGCGTTTACGATGTTCTCGACTTGCGTGCGCTCTTCCGCGGTCATTTTTTGTCCGTAAGAGAAGTCGATACGCAGACGTTCCTGAGTAATATTTGAACCCCGCTGCTTTACGGTCGGTCCGAGAACCTGCTGAAGCGCCCTGAGGAGCAGGTGATGGGCGGTGTGGAGTCGCGTCGTTTTTTCTGAAGTGTCGGCAAGGCCGCCTTTGAATTTTTGTTCGGCTCCGGCGCGTGACAAGTCGCTGTGCTTTTCCATGAGCGCGCGGAAGGCCGGTTCATCGACGCGGAGACCGCGCTCATGTGCGATTTCTTGCGTCATTTCGAACGGAAAACCGTACGTGGTAAAAAGCATGTACGCATCGTCTCCCGAAATATCGGCCGACGCGATTTTCTCGAACTCCTTCATTCCCTGCGCAAGAGTGCGCGCGAACTGCACCTCCTCCTTCCAGATTTCGTCCGTAATCTCCTCGTACGCCTGCTCGGTGCCGATTTCCGGGTACGCATGTTTGTATTTCTCGATAATGATTATCGCCGAGCGGACAAGCATGCTGTCCTCCTTCTGTCCGTCGCCGAAACCGAGTTTTGCACTGTGCTGTGCCGAGCGTCGTATGAGTCTGCGCAGTATGTAGCCGCGCTCGGTATTCGAGGGCCGCACGCCGTCTCCGAGCATCATCGTCGCCGCGCGCATGTGATCCGCGACAATGCGGAAGGAGCGGCGATTCGCCGCGTCATTGTAGTCCTTATTCGAAAACTGCTCGAGAAGCAGGATGATATCGGAGAAAACGTCCGTGCGGAAAACGTCCGGGTCACCGTTTGATGCGGCGGCAATGCGCTCAAGTCCCCCGCCGAAGTCGACATTCTGTTTTGGCAGAAGTGCAAACGAACCGTCCTTCTGTTTCAGGTACTGCATAAAAACAGAATTACAGATTTCCATGAATCGCCCGCAGTCGCAGTTGGGATGACACTCGGCACCGAATGCGGGATTGTGCTCGGTTCCGAAATCGTAAAATATTTCGGAATCCGGTCCGCCCGGCTCTCCGGCCGGCATCTTCTCGGGCGTACCTGCCCTGCTCCACCAGTTTTTTTTCGCGTCGTAGTAAAAGATGCGGCCGTCCTGCATTCCCTTCGTGTATCCGTCGGCCTCCGAACCGATTTCAACATCTGCCGCGTCTATGCCCTTTTCGCGGAAAAGACGTTTCCAAATCTCCACTGACTCGGTGTCCCGCGGCAAAGCGTTCTTCTCGTCACCCATGAATACGGTGACATAGAGCTTTGAAGCATTCAGTCCGATAACGTCGGTGAGAAAAGCGAAAATCCAAGGCAACTGCTCGCTCTTGAAATAGTCACCGAACGACCAGTTGCCGAGCATTTCAAAAAAGGTCGTGTGGCGGTTGTCTCCGACCTCGTCGATGTCCTCGGCGCGGAAGCTTTTTTGCGAATCAACTATCCGTGCACCCTGCGGATGCGGCTCGCCGAGAAGATACGGCAATATCGGCTGCATGCCTGAGCCCGTGAAGAGCGTCGTCGGGTCGTTTTGTGGCACGAGCGATGCGGAAGGCACAATCACATGCCCCCGCTCTTTGTAATACTCAAGGTATTTTGTCCGGACGTCGTTGATATTCATGAAAGTGCGTGTGCGAGACCGATAAGCGCTACGCTATCTACCGTATTATACATTTTCAGCGTTGAATCAATCTTTTCCAGGGGTATCCACTCGGCGGGACGTATGTATGCGGATTCTTCCGCTGCGAAACCGTCCTTCTTTATATCGCCACCCGTGTACTCGCACTTGTAGTAGAACATGATCGCGTGGAAACTTTTCTTGTTCACCGGATGCAAAAAGAACTGCTCCGTCATAAACAGCAGGTCGCCCTTCCTCACGCTGACGCCTGTCTCTTCTCTGACCTCGCGCGCAAGAGCCTCTTCAAGCGTCTCCCCTTTTTCGACAGCACCACCCGGGAAGTCATAGCCCTCCCACTGGGCCGAAAGCAGCACGGCACCGTCTTTGATAATGACTCCGTATACGGAGGGGCGGAATTCCAACGTGTCCTTGCGGACCTCGGCGCTTTCCCCACGCTCATTTTTGCAAATGACTGTTTCGGCATTCATGCGCACGAGTGTACCACTTTTCAGCACTCTTGTTGCCCAGGCGCTCACATGACGATACTATGCGCATCACTATGGAATACATCTCTCACACACTTTCCAACGGCTTACGCGTCATATTCGCTCCCATGCCGCAAACGACGACCGCTACGGTTATCGTAATGAGCGGAACCGGCTCGCGCTACGAGAACGCGTCAGAAAACGGCCTCGCGCACTTTCTTGAACACATGTTTTTCAAGGGGACGGCTAAGCGCCCCAGCGCACGGGTCATTAGCGAGGAACTGGATGCGATTGGCAGTATCTACAACGCGTTTACGTCGAAGGACCGTACCGCGTATTACGCGAAAGTGAGTGCGCGCTACATCGACACCGCGCTCGACGTCATCAGCGACATATTTCTCAACTCAACGCTGCCGTCGAAGGAGATTACGAAAGAACGCGGCGCAATCATTCAGGAGATAGATATGTACGAAGACATGCCGATGTATACCGTCGACAACGTGTTCGATGCGCTTATTTTTGGACCGGAACACCCGCTCGGACGAACCATCCTGGGACCGAAAGAAAACATCCGCGCGTTCAACCGGCGTGACTTTACGTCGTATCTCAAGCGAAACTACACGCCGGGAAATACTGTTGTGTGCGTAGCGGGCTCGTTTCCGCAGAAGAAAACTCTCGAGTCAATCCGCAAAACGTTCGGGCATATTCCGGCCTCCGACGTGCCGCAACATCAACCCTTCTCGTTCGCTCAGGAGAGTCCGCGCATGGCAATCAAAGAAAAGAAGACCGACCAGACTCAGTTGATGCTCGGAGTTCCCGCCTACCCCTATCTGCATAAGGACGAGTACGCTATCGACGTACTGTCCACGATTCTCGGCGGCGGCATGAGCAGCCGACTCTTTATGGAAGTGCGCGAAAAGCGGGGTCTCGCATACTCCGTTCAGGCGTGGGCGGAAAAATATCCCGACATGGGCTACTTCGTTGTACAGGCGGGCGTTGAGCACGGAAAACTAGAAAAGACCGTCTCAACGATACTCGGTGAATTCCGCAAAATTAAGCGTGTGAAAGTCTCGCCGCAGGAACTTCGTAAGGCAAAATCATACATGAAAGGCACGATGAGTCTTTCTCTGGAGACCAGCGACCGCATCGCACAGAGCGCCGCGTCCTCACTTATCTCTATCGGGCGTGTCCGTACTCTCGAAGAAGTGATGAAGGGTATAGACGCCGTCACTGCGGAAGATATCCAGCGCGTCGCGCAAGATACCCTTCAGACCAAGCACCTGAACTTTGCGGTCATCGGACCGCATGCGGATGTGAAAAAATTTGCCCCTCTTTTGCGTACGTAGCCTCTACATCGGCTCTGTATCCGGTTTGCATCCGGAGGATACCGGAGTCACCATGTTGCGCCTTCGAGCCGCAAAATTTCTTTTTTCCGGAGTGCACCTCCCCTGTTGTATTCCCCGAGTCCGCCGTCGGTTTTGACGACGCGGTGGCACGGAATCGTTTCATCGTAGTTTGCACGCATTACGGCGCCGACGGCGCGAGCCGCTTTGGGATTGCCGGCCTTTGTCGCAACCTGCTTGTATGTCATCGTCTTTCCCTTCGGGATTTTTTTGACGATATCGCGCACCTTATCGCTGAATGTTTTCATATCACGCGTACTATTTCTTTTTTGCGAACGCAATCATTTTCTTACCCACCGCCTCGCGATACTGGCAGAAATCGCAGGCGTCTCCCGGTGCGGGAAGCTCGTCACTGTCCAGGCACTTTTTTATTTCCTGTATCGTACCTTCGACCCAGTCCGTAGAGCCGGTGTAGGGAACGAGTGTCAGTTCGAACTCAAGTTTTGCGTCAAATGCTTCCCTGTCTTTGCTGGCATTCGCGTACACCCAATAGCCGACATCGGAGACAGTGAAGCCGCTCTCCCGGAGAAGCCATTGATAAATTTCAATCTGACGCTTATATCCGTCGTGCCATTCTTCGTCCAAAGACTCAATCTTGCCGTCTTTGCTTGTAGCCTTGTAGTCGACGACGATGAGCTCGTCGTTCGGCGTGACCCAAATATCGTCCACACCTCCGCATACGGTAAGTCCGGTCTTGTGTTGAATCACAACACCGCCGCGCAACGCGTCACGCCACTCATCCATCTTGGCGTGCGCGAACGGAACGGCATCAAGGCCGTATGCTTCCATGAGCGGATGCGGCGTCTTTAGCGCCCGGTGCGCATCAAATTCTTTTTTGAGGAGTGCATCGACCGCAGAATTCAGGTTGAACGGATATCCGGGCGGGCGGGCGGTGCCCAGTTTATTGTCTATATAAAAACACCGGGGACAGTCCATAAAAAGACTGATTTTCGAACGCGACAGACGCCAGCTCTTGCCGCCGTAATTCCAATTCGGATTGCGCTCAGGCTTGTAGTACTGACTCATGGACCGAGTATATCATCCGGCGCTAACGGAGGTACGAACCCGCATCTGTCGTGTCTACGTGTCTGTCTTCAAACCAGTGCTTGAAGCGGTCTTCGATATACCACATACCAGTAAACATAATGAGCGCGAGTAAGGTCGAAAATACGGCGATGGAAAACATACCGAATCCCACCGCCATGCCGACACCGGCTGCAATCCAGAGCCCCGCTGCGGTCGTTACACCGTGCAGCGCGTCGTGACGGAAAATAATGAGGCCGCCACCGATGAAACCGATGCCCGTCACGATGGAGCCGGCGATTTGGAGCGGTTCAAGACTTGCGACAAGACCCAGGTACGAGCTGTCGACGAATGAACCGACGACCACGAAGAGGCACGCGCCGAGACTCACGAGCCCGAACGTCCGCGTGCCCGCAGCCTGCTTCGCAAGAATGGCCCGCTCAGTACCGATTGCGCCGCCGAGGAGCATCGCCACGAGGAGTTTGAGAAATTGCAACGTTACGGGTTCGAGAATAAACGGCGCCGTGTGCATACATGGTCAGTATAACGCATCTGTGTGACGGTCCCGTACACTACCACCATTTAGACTGCACAGAGGTGCCGCGCCTCGTCGATAACTTCGGAAATCTTTTCGGGATGCACACCGCTCTCTTTGAGCAAATGAGGAGCCATGATGTCCTTACAAAGGACTATTTTCCGGTCCAAAAGCCGTCGCTTCTCCCCCTCGGAAAGGGTTGTGAGTGCTGTCAGCGGATGCACCCGCGCTTCTTCGATGAGTTCGCGCAAGCCGCGTGTCTGGGGATAATCCCAGCCGAGAAGCGTAAGGTTCGAGCACTGCGCATAGCGAATGGCGCTCTTCGTGAACACGGTGTTTGTGACAAGCCAGCCCTCGTCTACACGCGAGGACGCGAGCGGTGAACGGCCGAGGTCTTCGTATCGTGCATGGACATACAATGCATCTTTAATATCCGTCTTCCCTCCCGGTTCGTTATGGAACTTCGCCTCAACGCCGACGCGCTTGCCGTCTTTCTCGGCGACAACATCAACCTCATGCGATGCGCAGCGACCGACGAGCGTAACGTCCGTCGCAACGTGCCACCCGTGAGCTTTGAGAACGGCTGCAAGAAACTGCTCAAACGGAAATCCCGACGGTCCCAGGCCGAAGAGCGCCCGGCGCATGGAATAGCGTGCTGCGACGGGAACGTCAGCCTCGCGCTTAAGCAACTCGAAGGCACTGCGATAAATGTCCTCGGTGCGGACACCGAAATGCAGGTCACGAAGTACTGAGGCAATGATTCTCGCACGCACAACTGAGGAAGCGCCTGCGCGGGCAAGAGAATGCTCGAGTCGTACCGCATCAAACGGTTCAAGTTCACCGTCGGCCTTTGTGACGAGTATGGAATGCATGGTTTTATTCTGTGTCACCGACAACCTGATTCACAACCAAGGTCAGTGGATTCTCCTCGAGCAGACCGATAAATTGGACACCGGTAGCCGGAGCGAATACTACGGTATGAAAAACGCGCGGTGTCTCGTCCTGAATGCACTCAACGGACGGTTCGTTCCAGAGAGAAAATTGAAGCTTGTACGTAGTCGCCGAAATCGATTCGGTAGAAACAGCGAGCTCGGAGCACGTCTCCGGAACCATCACCATCCCGGTGAGATGGTGTACGCCGGGTGCAATTGTGTCCCGTATCTGAACGATGTGGGCCACATCGGATGCCTTTGCGCGGATTGCGCTTCCGGTAAACAGAAAAAAACAGTACGAGACGCACACCGATACCACAAAGAACCACGACAGTCGCCGTACCATATCAGCCATTGCGCTCAGTGTACCGTTTAGCAGCCGTGATACACAATCTTCGGTGTTGAGAACCGGACTACATCATCGTCGGAGAAATCTCACCGCCTCCGAGACACACATCATCGTCATACAGAACAAGCGACTGACCGGGTGAGACGACATGCGGATGAGCAAACGTCGCGGTGTGCGAACTGTTTTCAACAAGGATACGGGCGGAAAACGGCGTCTCTCGATATCGTGCTTGCGCGGAAAAATCACGCGACAGGTCGGGCTGCTCATGTATCCAATGCATGTCCGATAACGCGACACTCTCGACCTCGGCGGCGGTGCTCTGTGCCGACACAGTGACCGTGTTGCGCCCGACATCGGTCGAGACGACATAATGCGGCGCCTCGTGCGGAGAATCCGGCAACATCCGAAATCCGTGCCGCTGGCCTCGTGTGTAAAGCGCGGCACCGTCATGTGTACCGACTTTTTTTCCATCCGTATCGAGTACGTCCCCCTGGGCGAGCGGTATGTACTTCGCCAGGAACTCCGGCAACGTTATAGCTCCCGCAAAACATAGTCCCTGGCTGTCCGGTTTTCGCGCGACGGGAAGTTCAAATTTTTGTGCAAGTGCACGAACTTCACTTTTGCGGTACGTACCGACCGGAAAAAGAATGCGTGCAAGGTCTTTTGATTCCAGACGATGCAAAAAGTATGACTGATCTTTCGCTTCGTCTATACCGCGCAGCAGTTTTCCGTTCGCCGCCCGCGCGTAGTGTCCGGTAGCTACGTACTCCGCCCCCTCTTCATGTGCCCACCGCATAAAAGAGCCGAACTTGATGGAACTATTGCAGAGGACATCGGGATTCGGGGTTTTGCCCGTCCGGTACGACGTAATCATTTCTTCTATGACACGGGTTTTGTATTCTTCAGACAAGTCAATTTCTTTAAACGGAATTCCGAGCGCCGCACATACACGCATCGCATCGAGCCTGTCTTCTCTCCATGTGCACTCGGTAAATTCAGGTTGCCATATCTTTATGAATGCACCCACAACAGCGTACCCTTCCCGCTGCAGAAGTGCCGCCGACACGGCGCTGTCTACTCCACCGGAGAGTCCGACGAATACCTTCTTTTCCATGCCGCTACAATACCGTATGAGGAGAGGAATAACACTACGAACCGAGATAGAGCCGCTTATACCGTAAGTGCTGCTCGTACGTTTTCGAAAAATGAGTCACGCCGTGATTATCCGCAAGGTAAAAAAGGTAATCGCTCTTCGTCGGGTCCGCCGCGGCCTTCAGAGAGTCGAGCGAGGGCGAGCCGATCGGTCCCGGCGGCAATCCTTTATTCACATAGGTATTGTACGGAGAGTCTGAGCGAAGGTCGGTCATCGTCAGCTGGAAGGTGCCCTTGCCCAGTGTGTATAAAAATGTGACGTCCACCTGCAACGCCATACCGCGTTTGATGCGGTTCCACAGAACTCCTGCGATCATTTTTCTGTCAGCGGTATTTCGGGCTTCACGTTCGACAATCGACGCCATGATTACGATATCCGATAGCGAGTGCGACGATGAGGCCACGAGAGGTGCAATTTCGGTCTCATGAAGGTCGAAATTTTGCCGCATTGTTTTGATGACGGTATCTTCAGTCGCATTCGGAAGAAAAAAATATGTGTCGGGAAACAGGTATCCCTCTAGCGGCTTCGCTTTTTCCAGGAAGCTCTGCGGATCAAAGCGGAGGAGTTGGCTGCCGTAGATTATCGCCATAGACCGGGTGGTGGCACCTTCCGTAATTCGAATCCTGATGGGCTCGAGTCCGAACGCGCCGATTGCAATCGCGCGTGCGACGGAGAAAACGTCGAGCGGCTGTTTAAAAAGGTAATCTCCCGCGTGAACAGTCTTTTCGTGACCGAGAACTGTGACTACAATCCGGAACGCAATCGGAGAACGGATAACTCCGTCTTCCCGTAACTGCGCCGCAATTTCCGATAAGGTCGCACCCTCTCGCACACTGACCAGTTGGTCAACCGGAAAGGTCCGCGGGGGCTGAATCATCGTGAGGTATGCAGCGGTAACAACGATTCCTGCCGAGACGAGAAACAGCACGGTGCGCCTGTTCGCATGCAAGCGCCATCTCTCAGAAAGCTCCGACTGCAGTCGGTCGGAGGAATCGAGAAATTTCTGTAACCAGTCGATAAGAGGCTGCATGGTGCTCGCGTATTACGTCGGGAGGTTAGGCGGCGCAGGCGCCTTCGTCGCGGGGATGCGCTGAAGACCCGGTGTAGACGATGTGCGGGAGGGCGGATGCCACATCGTCGCAAGAGTCTCGTTCGTGACGATATTGGTCGGTGTAATCCATGGAGAGTGATGAAAAATGCGGCGACGATACGCATCGAGAAAGCGCCTCGCTGTCAGATTCCATCTGAAATCGTGCAAATCCTGCCAAGGATAGTCGAATGGATTATGCCAACGGCGCGGTCGGAAATGCGCGGCATAGTGAGGATTACCGATTGGCTTCCATAGCCATCTGGTTCCTGTGTATGTCGGGCCGTGCATGTGACCTGTTGTGATGTAGCATCCGCGAGCTCCGATTTCAAAGGGATATTTACCCAAATGGCGCTGAAGCGTTTTCATCTGCTCCTGCTGCATCCACGTCGCACGCGGCTGCGGCTGACGTTCATCTTTGCCCACTCCGAGTTCCGACACGACATCTTTATCCATGATTGCTGCGCGCGTACGGATTTTCTCGACCTCGTGCTCAACCATGTGTATCCAGTCGTGATCCTGCTCCTGCTGGAACAGAACACCGAGGTTACCGCACTTTCGTATGACAATTTGCGCCCAGATTTGCTCCTGCGGCTCGATGTTGCTCATGAATTCCAAAACCGTCGACAGCGGGTCTATCTTGAACTCCTCTTTCGGATCTTTGTCGAGTTCGAAGTCAATATACGACTTCGGTTGATAGGCATTGATGGCAAAGGAGTCGTTCGACGGACCGTGATACGACTCAAGGCGCCAATCGGTGCAATAGATACTGTGAATCTTCGGGTCGAAGTCGAACTTGGTCGCGTAATCTTCGACGACATGCAATTCCACCTCCGGATACTGTCCGTAAATCGCAGACTCGACTTCGTTCTGGTAATTTTTCCAGCACCAGATGAAGAAGTGGAGTTCGCCGCCGAACGACGCGATTTCGAACGAAAAGAACGGCCGCACTTGCCCCTTCCAGCCACGGTGAATAAAGGTCGTCTCGCCCGACGAAATGGAGAACAAGCTGAAGCAAATCTCCATGGCCCGCGGAGATTTGTAGATGTCGCGCGGTACTTTCATCTCCAGCAGTACCGGATTTCGACCGGAGAGAAAAAGTGACTGTGAATACCAGACCCACACGCGCCAAAAGCCGATAAAGAGAGATATCGGAACCCATATCGGAGCTGTGCCGAAGAGCCAATTGAATGTAAAGAGAGGCAGGCTCGGAATAAGCTGTCCGAGAAAAATGTACAGCCCCGCAAAGAGCGTCATGAGAAACATTCCGCGCGAGACTCCCCACTCGCCGATCCAGCCTACCCAGGCGTCCAGGTCGAGCCACTCGTCGTTGATTTTTTGCAGCGGACTTTTTCCGTGCGACATGTCGAAATAATAGCACGCAAATACTCGGTTTTTGATTTATCGTGAGGCACATACAAACTGACCCCGTCGAGTGACGGGGTCTGTTTGTAGATAATTGAGAGAGTTACTTCGAGAGCGCGTAGCGTCCGTCGGAAAGTCGCGTAAACATACCGTTCTGAAGATTCACGGCGATTGTCGCGTCTTTGACATATCGCTCGCGCTTCACGCGGTCCACTATTTCTTCACGCGTGAGCGGACCTTCGCGCTCCAGAATTCCTTTGACGACATCGCGCACGACCCCTGGCTCGTATCCCCACTCCTTCAGTGCGTAGAGGCCACGTCCGACCAGCACAAAACGATTGTCTTTGATGAGTTCGTTGTGCGTGGTCGCGGGATGTGTCTCGCGGCCGAAAAGCTTCTGAATGCCGGCCGCAACTTCAGTGAAGTGCATCGGAGATCCGTGGCGCTTCAGTGTGAGGTACGCAAAATCCCGGGTGTTCTTGATACGGACATGCGGGGAATCAAGACGACCCCATTCACCGAGCGGATTTTTACCGACACGCTTTGAAATAAGCAGCCAGCGCTCCAGAACTTCAGGCTGCCGGTTCTTGATACCCTGCTGCTTGAGGGCCTTTGCGAACAATTCTATGAACTCTTCCTGGGGAGTGAGTCTGTTCGGCTCGAGTGATTCATACAGAGCGGTGAGCGCGGCCTCAACCTGTTCGGACAGCGCAGCATCCACATGCCAGCGCGTCTTAAAGTCGGCGTCTTCCTTGGCACGGTCAAACGGATGTCCCACCGTCAGCAAGAAGATAATGTGATTATGGTCGGTCTCGTTTTTGGCGAGATGACCGAGGAGCGTTTCCTCTGCAAGCACGCTTCCCAGTGCATGCATCGCCTTCTTAAGGTCTTCCAGCGCAGCAAGCTGGCGTTCGTAACTCTCAGAGTCACGCACGCTTGCGATACCGTGATTCTCAATCTGACGGATGCGCTCGCGGGTAATGCCGTATTCCTGGCCGATTGCGTCCAGCGTGCGGCTCTCGCCTTTCGGCGTAAGCCCGAAACGGTCAACAAGCACCCTTCGTGAGCGGTCCGGCAGCTCGTTTAAGAGCTCCTTCGTGATTGATTTTGGTGAAAATGACAACATGGTGCTTTTTTTGATATCTCACCCTAATAATTGTTTGGCTTAAAATAAGGCTTTTCCGGCTTCATTTGACTATTCCAGCTACTGTGGTTTCGTTGTATCAAATATATGACATCTCGTCAAGCCGAGGCGGTTGTGGGCTCAGCGGGGACAGCTTGTCCACACGAAAGCAACAGAATCGGACCGGGAAAGATACCGTGCGGGCGGTGAATGAATGCTACTATCGGGTTATGTCCGCACTCAATCCCCGACTCCCTCCGCAAGATATTGAAATGGAGCGCGCACTTCTCGGCGCACTGCTTATCAACCAGGGCGCAATGTACGAAGTTGCCGACCTTGTAGCCGTGGATTCTTTCTATGCGGGCAAGCACCGCACCGTGTTCGATGCAATGCTTACGCTCTACGCAAAGGGCGAGCCCATCGATGTCGTTACGGTCTCGGGCAAACTCAAGGAACGCAAGCAGCTGACAGACATCGGGGGCGCCGCGTATCTTTCGGAGCTGACGAATACCGCCGCATCTCCCGGAAGTGCCCGTCACTATGCGCAGGCGGTACAGTCAAAATTTATTTTGCGCAGTCTCATCGACGCCGCGACGAAAATCGGAGAACTGGGATTCCAGGAAGACCGCGATATCGAACAGATTCTTGACGAAGCTCAGTCGGCGGTCTTTCGTGTCTCTTCCACACCGATGCTGCAGTCCTTTTCCGCTATCAAGGATGAACTGGCGGAAGCATGGGAGCGGCTCGAACACCTGCAAAAAAATGCCGGCGCAATGCGCGGTGTACAAACCGGCTTTAAAGCTCTCGACAACATGCTGGCGGGATTCCAGAAATCCGACCTCATTATCCTCGCCGCCCGACCTTCGATGGGTAAAACGGCGCTCGCTCTCGACATCGCCCGACAGACGGCCACGAAATTCAAAACTCCCGTGGGCATATTTTCTCTCGAAATGAGTTCCCAGCAGCTCGTCGACCGTATGCTCGCGGCTCAGTCCGGTGTGGATTCCTGGAGGCTGCGCACCGGTAAAATTAAAAGCGACGAGGAATTCGAACGCTTGCAGGAAGGTATGAGTGCTCTCTCAGAAGCGCCTATTTATATCGATGACAAGCCGGGCTCGACCGTGCTCTCGATGCGCTCCGTCGCACGACGCCTGAAAATGGAGAAGGACCTCGGCCTCATCATCGTCGACTACCTCCAGCTCATTACGCCGACCTCAGGTAAGGCCTCGGATTCCATGGTGCAGCAGGTCACCGAAATATCGAGGGCACTGAAAGGCATGGCCCGAGAGCTCGACGTTCCCGTCCTCGCCCTCTCTCAGCTCTCGCGCGCCGTTGAGCAACGACGCGGACGTCCGCGCCTCTCCGACTTGCGCGACTCAGGCTCCATTGAGCAGGACGCCGACGTCGTGATGTTCATTCACCGCGAGGACAAGATGAATTCCGACATGGGCGCCGAGAAGACGAACATCGCGGAAATACTCATCGAAAAGCACAGAAACGGGCCGGTCGGAAAAATCGACCTGCGCTTTGATGAAGATAAAACGACGTTTATGTCCGTCGACAAGAGCGACTTTGGAGATTTTCAGCCAGAGGCATCCGTCGTTGATTCTTCCGAGCCGTTTTAACGCGGACGCGCGGTACGGTGCGGTATACTCGCTTGCATGGACTCAATCGAACGGCTGTCTTCCCTCTTTGAAAAATTTCCCGGTATCGGTCCGCGGCAGGCGGGGCGATTTGTACACTACCTCCTTCGCAGCTCTCCAAGCCTCCGCAAAGAACTCATAGACGCACTCCAGAATCTGGGAGGCTCGGTAAAACAGTGCCGTGAGTGCATGCGGTATCATGCAGGTACTGCGGATGTATGCGGTATATGCGCGAACCCGCAACGTGATAACCGGCTGTTGGCGGTCGTAGCATCTGATGCCGATCTCGCCGCATTGGAGAGAAGTGGCACGTTCAGCGGACACTATTTTGTCCTGGGAGGCACCATCTCACTTGCCTCCGAACACACGTCGAATCTTCGTCTGCCGCAGTTGCTTCAGGCGGTTTCTTCGCGCATGAAAAAAGGGCTTGAAGAAATTATTCTCGCACTGCCGGCGAATCCTGAGGGGGACGCGACTGCCGTTCGCGTACGAGAAGAACTTGCGGCGTCAGCGCTGCGCGTGACGAATTTGGGAAGAGGTTTGTCCACCGGGTCTGAACTCGAGTACGCGGACCCCGAGACTATTAAGAGCGCATTCAACTCGCGTCGTTAATTGTGCACAGCGCCGGATTCTCGAGCCACAGGCGATGATACGCTTACTGTAGGTCTTAGGGAGTGAACATCATGAGCTGCACAAATTGCGGCCACCGGGCCGCCGCCCACAACGAGGACAGTCAGGAGCGCGCATCGTATCTCGCCTTCGAAAACATCGAAGGGTATCCCTTCTCGCTCAGCCAGTGCCTGACGTTCTGTTCGCCAGGGGTCTCGAGTATCTCCGCACCGCAGGTGCAGCAGCAGGCCGGCTCGACTGCGACCTCAAGCGTTAAGAACCGCTTCGCGCAGCGCCAGCAGGGCTGATTCGGCCCGATCGACCTTTTACCAAATGCACCCGGTGGGTGCATTTCGCTTTGAAATCAATCCGCTGGCGATTGGTTGACATTGATGCGACTTGTGTTTCAATCTCGGCAGCCAGTCCGTCACCAGAGAGGTCTCCATGTTTAAAGGCATCACGTTATCTCTTGTCGCCGTATCCTTTGCGGGCTACGCATTCGGCGTCTTCGTAGTACCGAGCATTCCGCTTGTCCGACCGGGCGAGAAAATTCTCATCAGCATCGACGGCAGTGTGCCCCTGTACCTCCGTTGCAATGCCGCCGGTTTCGCTCGCCGGATGTTCATCGACATGAACGGTGCGCCGCTCTACGCGGAACTGAGCATCGGACGTATCGTCTACGGTGAATTGTCTGACTCCCGCGACGCAATCGCAATCTGCACCGGATAAGGAGCGGCGCATGAAAGAACGCGACCCCTGTAAATACTGCGGTCGGGCAAAGTTGAGTCACGGTCGCTTGCGGTTCCTGATTCCCGGCGCGCGCGTCCAGCTCCTCGGCAAGCGATCGAAGCTGATCGACTGCGAACAGTATCGCGCGGCACCGATCAAAAAGTCTGTACCGCCAGCTGCCGAGGTGAACGAATGAGAACGGCCCGCTTTGCAGCGGGCCGGTTTTTTATTTGGTCTGGATTACGGAAGCGCCGTAATGCGAACTTTGGCGAACGCCTGGCGATGACCCTTTTTCTTGGTGTAGCGGCTCTTCTGGCGGTAGCGCATAACGACGACTTTCGGCGCGCGGCCGTTCTCGACGAGCTCCGCGGAAACCTTGGCACCCTTGATGTACGGAGCGCCCATGTCCAGCTTCGAGCCGTCGTCGGTGAGGAGAACCTTGTCGAAGGTTATTTTGTCACCCGCCTTTTCGGCGCCCTTGAGGAGTTCAACGTTGAGGACGGTGTCGTTTGTGACGACGTACTGCTTGCCGCCCGTTTCTATGATAGCTATCTTGGCCATACGTGGGCGAAACTATAGCCTATCGTCGGGCATTGTGCAATAGTACCCCTTGACCGTGAACCAGAGAGGCTTGGTTATGTTCCTTGATGAGAAGGCGGCAGGTGAACCGCACCGGCCCGAGAGGCCGGCAGGTCTCCCCAAGCGTTTGTGGGTGGCTATACTTTTACCGATTCCCGTCGCTATCTTCAGCTATACGTTTGCTGCTGTCTACGCGCTGCTCGGTATGTGGGAGAAGTCCGCCTTGATGAGCGGTATCGCCGAGATCAGCGTCGCGTTTTCGCTTGCGAGCATGCTCGTCGCGATAATCCGCGTGCGCGGAGACGCGTCCCGCGAAACGAACCCGCCATGGTAGGCGGGTTCTCATTTTTCAATCCTTCCCTTCCAAAAGAGGCTTTTCTATCGCATCGAGTTCGAAACCGACGCCCTCGCCGGTTATTCTGAGCACGTCTTTATCGATTTTGCCCAGTTCTTTATAGCCGGAATTAAAGTGATTGACGGTCGTCGAGAGAGAGTTGCCGAGCTTCTTATAGTAATCCTCATATGCGTTGAGGTGACGCCCGAGCGCCTCGACATTTTTGGCGATATCTTTCGCAGTCTCTTCGATTTTAAAGGCCTTGAAGCCGTACAGAACCGACTGAAGGTAGGCAGCGAATGTCGTCGGAGAAACGATAATCACCTTTTTCTCATTGTACGCGTAGTCAATAAGATTCCTTGTATTGACCTTGACCGAGCCGACCTCGTTTATGAGCAGGTCGTAATAAATTGCCTCTGCGGGGATGTACATGAACGCAAACGGCAGTGTGCCGTCCTTCGGCCGCACGTACTTGGCCGTCTCGTCGATGCGCATTTTGAGGTCATTTTTGAACTGTTTCTCCAGCTCCGCACGCTGCTCGTCGTCAATCGCGTTCACGAGACGCTGGTAATTATCGAGTGAAAATTTCGCATCCACCGGAATCACACCTTCCTTTGTCACGACCACCGCATCGACGGTTTCTCCGCCGGGAAATTCGTACTGCATCTTGAATGAGCCCGGCGGCAGGATGTTGGCAAGAATAAGTTCAAGCGAAGCTTCGCCGAGATTGCCGCGCTGTTTTTGATGCTTCAGCACCTTCTCAAGATTCGCCAGTTGTTCCGCGATGGTCATAAAGCGGGTCGTGGACTCGTTCGTCTTAGTCTGCTCGATACGGACTTCGGTAAGCTGCTTTGCAACGAGGTCACGTATATCCGTCGCAAGGCGCTGTGACTCGCTGAATTGCGATTTCATATTTTCGAACATTCTGGTCGTGCCCTCTCCGAGCTTCACATCAAGTGCGCGGGAAAGGTCCTGCATCTGCTGCTGCAAAAGCACAAGACCCTGCGTATCTTCCGGCTGTGCGGCATTCCGGCTCCACAGCAAATACGCGACGAGCGCGATGAGTACCACCAGGAGTCCGACAACGAGCCATTCCATGGGGCGATTGTATCACGGGCTCTTTTTCCCGATGTTTTGGTATACTGTGGCCATATGCTCACGCAACAGATTCGTTCGGACATGACTACTGCAATGAAGGCAAAGGATTCGCTCAAAGTGCAAACACTTCGCGGCGCCCTAGCCGCGTTTACCAACGAGCTCGTCGCAAAGGGACGGAAGCCGACGGAGGAGCTCGTCGACGCAGATACCGTGGTTGTGCTGAAACGGCTGGCAAAGCAGCGTAAAGACTCAGCAGAACAGTTCGAAAAAGGCGGCAGACCGGAACTTGCCCAAAAAGAGACGGCTGAGCTCGCCATCATCGAAGCATATCTCCCGCAGTCCGCTTCCCGTGAAGAAATCGAGAAGGTCGCGCTCGCTAAAAAAGAGGCCTTGGGCATCACCGACGCATCGGGAGCAGGCAAGCTTACAGGTGCGGTTATGAAAGAATTCGCCGGCCTCGCCGACGGCAATGACGTGAAGGAGGTCGTTGCAAAGATTCTCTCCTAGAAACCGGCTCGCGGCTTCGAAACGTACAGCGAAAGAAGCCCGGCGGCTCCCGCGAAAAGGAACGCCGCGGCAAGTGCTGCGCTCATCATGAGAAACGGCGCAAGACCGCCCACGAGTACGCACAGGATAACTCTTCCGATTGCATTTCCCATTTCTTTCAAAGCCGTAAACTCGTCCACAAACGTGTGATTGTCGGCGGCCTGCTCATGCGTAACGGTGTCAACGCCGTGACGGTCCGAATCCGCGGCTGTTGAAAATATATTTACCAGTATTACCGCGCCGCCGTTTGCCGTGAAGATTCTGAATATCCAACCCGAGGCTGCCATGGCAGTGGAGACGACCGGCGTCATCAGAATCCCCGCACGATGCAGGACACCGCGAACGAGCATAGTGAGAAGCAGCGTTACGGAGAGCACGATTCCCAGGAGCGGATATGACTGATACAGAAGCATCCAAACGGCGATGGGCCACAGAAGGAGGAGTACCGCTCCTTCAATGCCGCCGCATATCGCCGCGATGATAAGTCTGCGATTCTCCGGCGCAACGAGTTCGTGAAATGTACCGCGGTACGTCCAGGAAAAACCTTCATGCCGCTCTGGAAGTCTGGCGAGCGGCAGCGTCGAAAGCGCGAGGACGGCGGATGCGCACGCAAAGAGGTATGCGGGCATATCAGTAAATGAGACGAGAAGACCCGCCGCAGCCGGCATCAGCGTAACAAGTATTTCGACGGATGTTGTACTCTTCGAAACAACCAAACTGTACGGAACGAAGTACAGAGCACGATACACGCCCATGAGAAGTGCGAACGACGTTATTCCCCAGGCCATGTCGGATATGAAGCCGCCCGCGAATGCGGCGAATGCCGCTGCCGCGGAAAGCGTTGCAAGCAGCATCGGCATTTTCATGCCTCGGCGAGTATGCCGGGCCGCAAGCGGAGTCAGAAGAACGACAACTGTATGCGTAAGCGCGTACGTCAACACGACCGAAGAGAGCGCCGCAGAAACAGACAGTGAGCGTTCGAGAAAAAATTGGAACACCGCAACCCACGCGAACGCATGTGCGGCAGAAAGCGCGATGCGCAGCAGTGACCGGTGCGCAATGAGTGCGCTCATAGAGGAGTCTCAAGAGTCGGTCTCCGGTGAATAGACGCGGCGAACAGCGGGACCAAAAGGACCAGTGCATATCCCACCCACACATTCCAGTCCAGATACATGCCCCATCCGGCATACGGTACGCTCATAATCGCATCGAGCACGGCGATTTCAATCACCCATATGACGGCGTACGGAAGAATGTCTTTCTTCAAACGGAACTGCAGCGAGAGACCCGCAAGCGTGGAAAGCAGGATGAGTGTCCCGAGCGCCAAAATCCGCGAAAACAAGTTCGGATACATCCCGTAGAGCGAAAGCCCTGCGACGAGCAGGTACATGACCGCGTATATAACGACACCCCATCCGAACATTTTCTTGAGGTTCACCGCTTCATTATGCGCGACGAAAGCCGATTTGTTCGGTTACGTGTGGATATTAGTCACTTTCGGAATCCGATGAGGTCGCGACAGACGTCGATGCTGCCGTTGATGTCGCCGATGTAGTCCCGACCGTTGTATCGATTGAGAGGCGGATATCCGCATCGATATGAACTCGCGCGGAATCGGCCGTTCGTGCCGCCGACTGGAATGTCGCGAAGGCTTCACCGAAGTCTCCGTCTTTCATTTTCTGATCACCGGCGGCAATGGTCTGTTCGGCGGTAGCCACCGACATACGTGCGACCAGCGATGATGTGGCGTCGGTCTTCGCGGCGGCTATGATGGACTCCTTTACTTTTTCCAGAGCGTTGCCGGCATTTTTTCGCGTGGAAAGAGCTGCGGCTTCTGCATGCTTCGTATCAGAGTGAGTGATAATCCTCTCTGCGGATGAACGTTTTGAAGAGACTTCCGCGTTACGTGCAATTACGCTGGCCAAAAGCGGCACCACGGACTCGGCACCTTCCTTATCAGCGAGCACTGAGAGAACTTGCGCATGACCGGAGAGAGTTGCTTCGAGATTCGACTGCGCCTGAACGGCATTCGCCGCGTCGCCTGCATTATCGGAATCCTCCATAGCGGCTACGTGCACGTTGAAGTCCGTGGCCGTCAGCGCGATTTGTGACTGAATTTGCGCGCGCGCAACAGGCGTCAGCTTCCCTTCTGCGGCAAGCTGCTCAGCTTCCTCCAGCCTTCTCGTCATTAATCGCGTGTTCCAATCCGCTTTTTCCGACTGCGTAGAAGCAAGTCTGCCTTCGAGCGGTTCATTCACGTGGATTTTAATTGCGTACAGAGGACTTCCCGGAAGTGCGTTTTCTGCCGCATACGACGAACCGATTCCCACGACCAAAGCGAGGGCCAGCGCCGACGAGGCGAGTGCACCGAAAGACCGCCCCGTACTCCCGTAGCCGGAAAGCGCGTCGAGTATCCGGAGTCGTAACGGGGCGCGCACAGGATGCTCGCTCATGTACGCGCGCAAAGAGTTACGCATGTGTGCGCGCTCATTATGCGTTAATGAACTTTTGCCTGAATCGTTTAAATCTTTTGTGTGTTCTTCAATCATACGTGCGGGGGTATTTCCAGGCGATGAGGCACTGTGCCGGCTCTCCGCCCCATGCTCTGTAGACGACCGGCATCCCGGTATCTTACTTCACGGTCCGGGAACACCGTATACAACAAAAGGACCCCGTACGGGGTCCTTTTGCGAGTCAGCAAGAGAGTTACCAGTTGCGTCCGCCGCCGTTTCCACCGCGGCTTCCACCACCGTAACCACCACCGCCGTTGCCTCCACCGTAACCGCCACCTGAGTGACTGTCGCGGCGAGGGCGCTCCTCCATGGGACGGGCTTCGTTGACCGTAAGAGTACGACCACCAAAATCCTTTCCGTTCCACATGTCGATAGCCTTCTGAGCATCTTCGTCAGAAGACATTTCAACGAAACCGAATCCCTTCGAACGACCGCTCATCCTGTCCATGATGATTGCGGCCGACTCGACGGCACCGGCTCCGGAGAAAGCTTCACGGAGCTCGTCTTCAGACGTGCTGTAAGGCAGTCCGCCGACATACAATTTCTTCGCCATGAGTCTACAAATTTTTTCCTCTAAACATGTAAATCAACCTTCCACTCGCATGGAAACTTACATTCCGAAATAGAGTACCATGGGCCTTAAATCGTGCAAGAGGGTGTGGACAAAACCTCGGGACTCAGGTCTGAAGCACCTTCCTGTTCATCAGTTTACTCAGCCTCTCAATGCCCCGGTGGATTCTCACCGACACGACATTTTCCGATACGCCGAGTTTTACTGCAATTTCCCTCGGTGACATTTCATCTACGTACCGCATAGAGATGGCCGTCCGGTATATCTCATCGAGTCCGTTTAACATATGCATCGCCTCACGCGACGCCGGCGTATCCGCGAAATCTTTGACGGACTCGTCGACGGGCTCGAAGCCGTCCGCCTCCATCATCGCATCGAGGGAGGCTGATTTTTTCTTCCGTGAACCGTCTACGATAAGATTGTTCGCAACCCGATACAAAAATGCACGCATGTGGTCCACTTTTTTGCCTTCGCTCAGATAGAGCCAGGTGCGCGAAAAAGCCTCCTGCACAATGTCCTTTGCGGCTTCCCTGTCCCGCACGCGGATTACACAATGCCGAAAAAGCGCCTCGGAGTTCGCATCATACGCCTCGAGGAACTCGACCTCGAGCTTCTTGGACCACTCTAGTTGCCGGGGTTGTTTTTTTGCCATAGTGCCGGATATGTATTGCCATTTGAACATTTCCAACATGAAGAAAACATTAATATCTTCATGCGGTCCGCGCCCGAGAGAAGCCGGCCGGCCGGATGCGGTTATTACACGAGGTTACGACGAGTTATTCCAAAGGTTATTTGAGGTCTGTGGGTCACACATATTTTGCTCGCCGTCGCTCGCAAAATTGTCTGACCACGGCTCGCTGCCTCGCCTACTGGCTCGGCACCGCTGCGTCCGTCCACACAGCGAAAAAGCCTGCCGCAGGGCAGGCCTTTTCGTCTGTGTGGACCCTAGCGGATTCGAACCGCTGACATCCACATTGCAAATGTGGCGCTCTACCAACTGAGCTAAGGGCCCGCACCGAAAATGTACCAGTTCCGCCGAAAACGGCAACGCCTGTGTGGTACTCTCTCGATATGAAAGGCATGGAAACGCCCCGGCAGAGTGATTTCAGACGCGAGAGCATTGAAGGACCGCTCGACAGCGCTGTTTCATTTTCTCCCGAGAGAGGCGGTATCATCACGTCACTAAGACTCGCCGGTACGGAGGTTCTGTACATGGAGGAAGACACTTTCAAAGACCCGTCGAAAAATGTCCGCGGCGGTATTCCGCTTCTTTTCCCCAACAGCGGACCTGTCGAGCACGAACTGTTTCCCGGTTTGAAACAGCACGGCTTCGCCCGCACGATGAACAGCTGGAAATCAATGCCGACCGGAGGCAAGCCGCAATTCGCCGAGCGCTTGAGCGACACTGACGCAACCCGCGAACAGTACCCCTACCCGTTTACTCTGGAGGTCGGCGGCTCACTCGAAGAGGACGGAACTTTTTTGATGTACCAGCGCGCAACGAACACTGCCGGAACAGATTCAGCGATGCACATGCCTGTCGCGATGGGGCTGCATCCGTATTTCCGTGTGGCTGCAGCGGAAAAGGAAAACATTTCTTTTCAGTTTACCGGCGGAGATGTCATCACACGGGATGTTCGTGTATGGGCCAAGGAAGGCGGCACCGTATCAGTAGACAACCCGGGCACATCCATGCCGGTACATATCCCGAGCATCGGCACGCTCGTCTTGACCGCTTCTCCCGAATACCGGAAGGTATGGATTTGGTCGCTGCCAGACAAAGATTTTATATGTATCGAACCGGTGATGCGTGACGAAGGCGGACTCGTCCGCGACCCCGCGTACGTCGAGCCCGGCGAATCGCTCACCGGACGGTTTTCGATACGGCTGGAAAAATAGTTCAGCGATGCGTCCGTGCAAGGTGAATGGCGTGTTCGAGAAATTCCGGGACGGATGAACCGACGGCTTCGAGCATCTGAGGAAATGATGACCCCGGATACAGACCCGGTATCGCATTGACCTCGAGAAGATATACGCCGTAGGGCGTGCGTATCAGGTCGGCGCGAGAAAAATGAGCTAGACCGAGAGTCGCATGCGCACGTTTCGCGATATTTTCCATGGAAAGCTTTTCCTCATAGGAGAACGGGCTCGGAACACTATGGCGCGCGAGCGACGCAAGATGCGCTTCCGGAGAAAGAAATTGCAGTTCGTGAGCAACAAGAGCCGGCGGAAGCGCGTACAGGTTTTCGTTACGGAAATTTTCAATGACACCGACAGACACTTCTTCGCCCCGGATATATTCCTCGACCAGCGCGGCACCGAACGCATCCAGCACATCTGCAATCGCATCCGGTAACTCCCTGATGGTTTTCGCAATACGTATGCCCGCGCCTGCGCCTTCACTCGGGGGCTTCACAACGTAGGGCGGACCGAATTGTTCGAATACGAGACCAGACATGTCACCGGTGTGCATTTCATTCTGCAAGGAGAACGAAACGGCACGCGGCATACGGATTCCCGCCTGAGAGAGCATTTCTCGCGCGCGGATTTTATTGAGCGCAATGCCCGATGCCTGCGCACGCGAGCCCGCATACGGCGTTCCGGAGCGGTCCAGGAGGCGCTGGAGCGTGCCGTCCTCGCCGACTCCCCCGTGAACTGCATTCAAGACAACGTCTACTTGTGAAAGTGTGCGCACGGGCGTCGACGGTATTCCCCGCATATGCCACAGGCCGCTTTTGTCGATGAGAATGTCGCGCACTTCGTACTTGTCGGAAGGAAGCGCACTCATCATCACGGCACCGGTTTTAAGAGAAAGCGGATACTCGCTCGATGTTCCGCCGCGAATGACGCCTACAGTGACGCGAGTCATCGAAAAAGTATACCACCTAGCCTCTCAGATCCTCGAGCAGCAGGTTGGCGGGAACCTTGAAAACGGACGTGTCGGCATTCCACCACGGTTCACAACCTTCATCGAGCCGCAGCGCGGCTCCTGCGCCGGTGTTATCAGCCGTACCGGCACCGAGCAAGGTATCAAGGCCTATGACGATAGCGCTGTCGGAATCAGAATCCCAGACGAAAAAGCCGTCAGGCGTGAGGAGGGTATGCTTCGTCAAACCGCTTGATACATCACTGTAATCAATTCGCATCATATCGTCCGCGATGTAAGCGACTTTTTGTGCTGATGCGGAAAAATTGGACGCGCTCGTTCTGCAGATAGTGGCGGGCTTACCATGAACAATCTGCAACACGTCGCGCAGACTGAAATCGGAGGCGAGATGGCTGGTTGCCGCAGATATCACAGACGCGGAATTGTAGCGGTACCACACATAGCCCGCTCCGCCGAAAACTACGGCGAAGAGCAGTGCAACTGCGGTCACGGCCCTCCCTTCAAACATACCCCTAGTATATCTTGCCGCGACGCTGTCTGTGCCATGCAATACCGAACCTGTGGGATTCATTATTTGCGAGCAATATATCCCGTTCATACGCCTGAATGGCCCGCCCGTCTCCGATAATGCCTTTCGGTTGATGACGCTCATTCTTCACAACTCCGACGACAGGCACAAAGACCCCCGCTTTTTTCAGAATCTTTTCGGCGGCGCGCAGTTGTGCTTTCCCTCCGTCGACGACGAAGACGCGTGGCAGCGGCCACTCCGTATGATTCAGACGCCTTTCGAGTACCTCGCTCAGTGCCGCAACATCGTTATTGGTAACCGTCTGTATCTTAAATTTGCGATACGCGTTTTTTATTTTCTCTCCGTTATCGACGACCGTCATAACTCCCACAGTCTCTACTCCGGCAGTATGCGCGATGTCATATGCCTCAACTCGAACTCCCCCGCCCGCCGACACACGCTCAGTCCGTATAAGCGATACGTCTTTCACGTGCTCCAGCGCTGCACACTGGCGGCGCAATATTTCCGCCAATTCAAACTGCTCGTTTTTTGATGCGGCCTTCATCTCTTTTACCAGTTGCCGTTTCAAGCCCTGAAAATTGCCTGAGAATAACTGTCGAATGTGCCGCATCTGCATCGCGTACGCTGTTTTTGACATCTCACCTGTGCACACGCCCGGACAGAGACCTATCTGCCTGTTGAAACACGGCTTGCATGTTACCTGCGAAGGATGCAGTGCCAACTGCTCGACACACGGCGTGCACTTAGCATCCCGGAACGGAAAGATGCGCCGAATTATTTTCATGGCCTCCTGCAGTTGGATTCCCTGCGGGAACGGTCCGAAAACATGACTCGTCTTCATGCCGCTGCCGCTTTGAAAAAGCTCTCTGCCGCGAATCACAAGAACTTTGGGAAAATCCTCCTTGGTCAAAACGACATAATTAAAGCTCTTATTGTCCTTCGACGCGACGTTGAAGGGCGGCATTTCACGCTTAATCAGATTCGCTTCAAGAATCAGCGCTTCGAGTACCGAACCCGTCTGAATATGTGACACCGAATCCGCATCCTTCACCATCTGAGAAATAGCGGGAGCCCGCGTGACTGCAAGGTCCTTGGCGAAGTAACTCCGCACCCTGTCACGCAGGGAGGCCGCCTTGCCTACGTACAGAATCTTTCCGTCTTTTTTGAACTGATATATCCCCGGTTCGTCGGGAAGCTTGAATTGGTTGAGTTCCGCGCGATTCATATGACGAGTATACCCAAACCGTTGTCCACAGCGAGTATTTTTTGACGAGGGCTTTTATGCGCGTATACTGCCATTTTAATGACTCCGAAGATGCTCGCGCCGAATGACACCCCGACCGGGGCTCTTTTTTTGTCCGTATTTCCTCCCGCACGAAGCGGGATTTTTTCTACCGCGATATGAAGCTCTACTTGGAGGACGGTACTTCGTACGCGGGCGAAGCTTTCGGCCACAACGGGCCTGCCACGGGCGAAGCGGTTTTCGCGACGGGCATGACCGGGTACGTTGAGTCTCTCACCGACCCCTCCTTCGCGGGCCAAATTCTGGTCTGCACCTACCCGCTCATCGGCAACTACGGAGTCCCCTCTCCGGATGTTTTCGAATCCTCCCGCATACACGTTGCGGGCCTGGTCGTCTCAGAGTACTCGGCGAATTACTCGCACCACGATGCATTGCAATCGCTCGACTCATGGCTCAAGGCTCATAAAATCCCCGCACTTACGGGTGTAGACACGCGCGCCATAACCAAACGCCTCCGTGAGCGCGGCGTCATGCTCGGCCAGTTGAACCGCGGAAAACCCGGCGCGTTTGAGGACCCGAACCGGGAAAACCTTGTAGCGCGTGTGTCTCCGAAAGAGATCCGTGTATACGGCGACGGGCCTCTTAAAATTGTGCTCGTCGATTGCGGCTCGAAAGAAAACATCGTGCGCTCGCTCGTCCGCCCCGGCATCACGCTCACCCGTGTGCCATGGAACTACGACTTCACCAACGACGAGTACCACGCCCTCGTGCTTTCAAACGGCCCCGGGGACCCGGAGATGTGCGGGCCGACGGTCACACACATCCGTACTGCAATGCGTGCCGGTAAGCCCATCCTGGGCGTATGTCTCGGCAATCAGCTACTGGCTCTCGCCGCGGGCGGTTCGACGTACAAGCTCAAGTACGGGCACCGTTCCCAGAACCAACCGTGTATCGAGAGCGCTACCGGTCGCTGCTACATCACGTCTCAGAATCACGGCTTTGCGGTCGACGCCTCTACGCTCTCCTCAGGCTGGTCCGTATGGTTTACCAATGCGAACGACGGGTCCGTCGAGGGTATCCGGCACAGCACGAAACCGTGGCGCTCCGTCCAGTTTCATCCTGAAAGCTCACCGGGACCCACCGACACAGCCTGGATATTTGATGAATTTCTCAACGGTCTTCCGAAACAGATACGCATATGATATTCCCGAAAAAAATACTTTTGCTCGGTTCGGGCGGCCTCAAAATCGGTCAGGCGGGTGAATTCGACTACTCAGGTACGCAGGCGATAAAAGCGTACAAGGAGGAAGAGATTTCCGTGGTGCTGATGAACCCGAACATCGCCACCGTCCAAACCGATGACAAGCTGGCAGACTCCGTATATTTTCTTCCCCTCACTCTGGAATTCGCGACGAAGATAATAGAAAAAGAAAAGCCCGATGCGATAGCGCTTTCCTTCGGCGGCCAGACCGCGCTCAATCTCGGACTTGAACTTGAATCCGCGGGAATTCTGAAGAAGCACCATGTTCGTGTCTTGGGCACGCCTGCATCTGTTATTCGGGATACGGAAGACCGGGAGCTGTTTGTCAAACGCTTACGTCAAATTGACGTAAAGACGGCGCGCAGCATCGCGACGCGCACGGTTACTGAAGCCGTCACCGCTGCGAAGAAAATCGGCTACCCCGTGATGGTCCGCTCCGGTTTTGCACTCGGCGGAGAGGGCTCCGGTGTGGTCCGCTCGGAAAAAGAATTGAAGAAAAAGCTTCACGAAGTTTTCCGTTCGGTCTCGCAGGTGCTCGTCGAAGAGTACCTGGGAGGCTGGAAAGAGGTGGAATACGAGGTTGTCCGTGACGCTGCAGACAACTGCATCACCGTCTGCAACATGGAGAACATCGACCCGATGGGAGTCCATACGGGCGAAAGCATCGTCGTCGCTCCGTCGCAAACGCTTTCGAATACTGAATATCATTATCTGCGCGAGGTCGCGATACGGACCATCAGGCATCTCGGTATCGTCGGTGAGTGCAATATCCAATATGCGCTGAATCCTGCTACGAGCGACTACCGTGTTATCGAGGTGAACGCACGTCTCTCCCGTTCTTCTGCACTCGCTTCGAAAGCGACCGGGTATCCACTTGCGTTCGTTGCGGCGAAACTCAGCCTCGGGTACAAACTGACCGAACTCAAGAATTCGGTTACGAAGAAAACCATCGCCTGTTTCGAGCCCGCTCTCGACTACCTCGTGTTGAAAGTCCCCCGTTGGGACCTGACGAAATTCGATAATGCGGTGACGCAAATAGGAACTGAGATGAAAAGCGTCGGCGAAGTGATGGCCATCGGACGAAGTTTCGAGGAGGCCCTGCAAAAGGCTCTCCGCATGCTTAACATCGGCGCGCAGGGATTCACCGCTCAACGAAACGGCAACTTTGCATTCAAGGGGTACGCGCAGGAGATAAGGGAGCCGACGACGAGGCGCATTTTTGCTCTTGCGCAAGCTCTATCCGCCGGTATCAGTACGAAGAAACTGCATGAACTCTCCCGGATTGACCCGTGGTTTCTGGATAAGATGCGCCGCATCATCGACATAGAATCCGATCTGAAGAAAGCGAAACGGATTGACGAGTCAGCTATGCGGAAGGCAAAACGTGCAGGATTCTCTGATGCTCAAATTGCGAGCATCAGGAAAACATCGCCGGATGCAATCCGGGCTCTGCGGAAAAAGCTTAAAGTCATTCCTGTCGTCAAACAAATCGATACGCTCGCGGGTGAGTTTCCGGCGCAGACGAACTATCTGTATCTGACGTATCACGGTACGGAGAACGACATCGCCCCGTCCGACAAGCACGTCGCCGTACTCGGTTCCGGTCCGTACTCAATCGGCTCATCGGTCGAATTCGACTGGTCATGCGTGCAAGCCCTGAAGACCCTCCGCGCGCAGAAATTCGGGACCATTATGATTAACTCCAATCCGGAGACTGTTTCCACGGACTACGACATGTCCGACAGGCTGTACTTCGACGAACTGAGTCTTGAGCGCGTGCTTGATATAACGGAATTCGAAAAACCGAAAGGCGTAATCGTCTCGACAGGCGGCCAGATTCCGAACAACTTAGCACTGCCCTTGGCCGGACACGGAGTGACCGTACTCGGTACCGCTCCGCACGATATTGACCGTGCCGAAGACCGTCATGTGTTTTCAAAACTTTTGGATACACTGAACATACAGCAACCGGGCTGGACGGAAGTTACGACACCGGCCGCCGCCAAACGCCGTGCGCGTGAACTCGGCTACCCGGTTCTCGTTCGTCCGTCGTACGTACTTTCCGGCTCAGCAATGAAGGTCGCGTATGATGAAAAGTCCCTTCTCGCGTTTCTCAAACACGCGGCGGATGTCTCCTCGGACCATCCCGTCGTAATTTCAAAATTCATTGAGAACGCCCGTGAGATAGAAATGGACGGCGTCGCACAAAACGGCAAGCTCGTTATTTATGCCATAAGTGAGCACGTGGAAAATGCCGGTACGCACTCCGGCGATGCCACCGTTGTACTGCCGCCGCAGCGAACCTATCTGGAAACAATCCGGAGAGCGAAAGGCATCACGAAGGATATCGTTGAATCTCTGAAAATTACCGGGCCATTCAACATGCAGTTTTTGGCGAAAGACAATCACTTGATGGTTATCGAATGCAACGTGCGTGCATCACGCAGCTTTCCTTTCGTCTCCAAGGTGACGGGCCACAACTTCATCGATATCGCGACCAAGGCCATTCTTGGGGTTACCGTGTCCGGTCACTACCGTACAGTAGAGCTTGATACCGTCGCGGTAAAGTCACCTCAATTCTCGTACAGCCGTATCCGCGGTGCAGATCCGACCACGTCCGTGGAAATGGGCTCGACGGGCGAAGTCGCATGCTTCGGTGATACGTACAGCGAGGCGCTCATCAAATCCATGATGGCCGCCGGATTCCGTTTGCCGAAGAAAAACATTCTCATCTCCCTCGGCGGTGAAGAAAACAAGATAAAACTTCTGCCGACGATTCAAAAGTTATCCGAGATGGGCTTCTCTCTCTATGCAACCGAGCACACCGCGGATTTTATCCGCAGTCACGGGATGAAATGCGAAAAAGTATACAAAGTGCAGCACAAGGGCTCGCCGAATGTCACGGAGCTTCTCGAGAGCGGGGTACTCGACCTCATCATAAATATCCCGGTTCGCGTCAAAGACGCAATCGACGGTTTTATCGTCCGCCGCAAAGCGATAGATTTGAACATTCCGCTCATAACGAACAGGCAGCTTGCGGAAGGATTCGTCACTGCACTCTCCGAGACAGATGTACACTCAATCCCGGTAAAGAGCTGGGCGGAGTACCGCGAGTAGCAATATAAAAACTGTGGGCCCCTCCCTCGTACGCAGTACAAAAGGGAGAGGCCCAACACTCGGACGCTACTACTAACAGAACTAAACAAGCGCAACAAACTCTACGCAATGTGTACGCCACAACGACGCTACACAATACTCAACGAATTACGCAACTCGTACGCGGCGGAGTCGTACGGACTCCCTCGCTATCCGGTTTTTTTTCTTTTCCGGAAGCGGAAACGCCATTGGCTGCGACACCGGTAGTCAACGTGGCGTTGAGCCGCCTTTATAACCTTTCCGGACGACCCTGTCAACTTTTTTTCTTCTTGAGCACACGCTTCAGGTAGTATCCCGTGTGCGAGCCGTCGGTCCTGGAGACTTCTTCCGGAGTACCTTGTGCAACCACACTTCCCCCGCCCTGTCCGCCCTCAGGTCCCATGTCGATGATGTGATCGGCACACTTGAGGACATCAAGGTTGTGCTCGATGACGACAACGGTGTTTCCTCGTTCAACCAACTTCTGCAGAATCTGTATAAGCTTCGCGACGTCATCGTAGTGCAAACCGACCGTCGGTTCATCGAGCAGATAAATACTCTTGGTGATATGCGGGCGGTACAGTTCGGAGGCAATTTTGACGCGTTGCGCCTCTCCGCCGGAAAGCGTCGTTGCACTTTGTCCGAGTTCCAGATATCCGAGACCGACATCGTCGAGCGACTGCAGGCGGTCATGAATGGCCGGAATGTCTTCGAAAAATTTCATCGCCTCCTCGACCGTCATTTTGAGGACATCGTGAATGCTTTTTTTCTGAAATTTCACCTCAAGCGTCTCTTTCATAAAACGCTTTCCGTTGCACACGTCACATGTCACGTACACGGTCGGCAAAAAGTGCATCTCGACTGCGACCAGTCCGTTGCCCTGGCACGCCTCGCATCTCCCGCCTTTTACGTTAAAGGAAAATCTCCCGGGTCCCCAACCGCGGGCTTTGGACTCCTCGCTCATCGCAAACATGTCACGGATGTGAGTCCATGCGCCCGTGTACGTTGCCGGGTTCGAACGCGGCGTGCGTCCTATCGGCGACTGGTCGATGAGTATGGCGCGTCCGAGATACTCAGTACCGCTGAATTCCTTCACATTGTATATTTTCGCCGTGCGAAAACGCTTATCGAATCGCGCCTGGAGATTGCGGTGGACGACTTCGTAGAGGAAGGTCGATTTACCCGAACCGGAGACGCCCGTTACGGCGACGAGCTTGCCGAGCGGTATATCCACGTTCACATTCTTAATATTGAATTTATTGGCTCCGCGGATTTTTATCTTGCCTCTGTCTCCCGTGCGGCGCTTTTCCGGCACTTCTATCGCTGTTTCCTCGCGCAGGTATGAGAGTGTCCGCGAACCGGATGCGTTTGTCTTTGCAGTGAGAAGGTCGTCGAGCCAACCCGAAACGACGATATTGCCGCCGTGAGTACCGGCACCCGGTCCGATATCGACGATGTAATCGGATGCATAAATAGTATCCTCATCGTGTTCTACGACCAGTACCGTATTACCGAGGTCGCGAAGTCGTTTCAATGTCTCAATAAGTTTATCGTTGTCGCGCTGATGGAGACCGATGGTCGGTTCATCCAAGACATAGAGCGCACCGACCAGGCCCGAGCCGAGCTGCGAAGCGAGCCGTATGCGCTGTGCTTCTCCGCCGGAAAGCGTATTGGCCTTTCTGTCGAGAGTGAGATACTCGATACCGACATTGAGCATAAATTGAAGCCGGCTGGTAATTTCTTTAATCACCGCTTTGGATATATCCTGTTCCTTCTTTGACAACTTCAACGTCGAGAAGAATTTCTGCGCGTCCTCAATAGACATGCCCGAAAGGTTTACGATGTTTGTGCCCTTCGCGGGGCCTTTATTTTCCGCCGGCTCCTTCACAGTACCGAGGAAGACGTTGAGAGATTCCGGTCGCAGACGCGCGCCCTCACACACAGGACACGGCTCGTCGCTCCAAAGATACCGCGTACCGAGACCCTTGCACTCAGGACACGCGCCATACGGAGAGTTGAAAGAAAAAAGTCGCGGTTCAACTTCAGGAAACGAAAAGCCGTCGTATGGGCACATAAACTTTGCCGACACAATCCGGCCCTTTCCCTCGGCATCTATTATTTTTACGAGACCCTCGGATTCGAGGAGCGCACGCTCAATCGCTTCGGAGGCCCGCTCGTGCGTACCCTTCGCATCGTCCTTGAATTCTGAAACGAAGATTTCGTCCACGAGCACGTCGATGTCGTGCCGGTCGTTTTTGTTGAGCACAATGCGCTCGCGCAGAGATGTCTCCTCACCGTCTATGACGACTTTCTCATACCCCTTGTTGAGAAGGTCGTAGAGCAGTTGGTAATACTCACCTTTTCGGCCGACAATGACAGGAGAGAGAATTCGTATTTTTGCATCGCTGATACCTTTTGTGAGCTTGCCTTTACCGGAAATCTTCGGCGCCTTTTCAACTATATCGATGACGGACTCCAGGATTTCCTCATTCGACTGCTTACGGACTTCACGTCCGCACTGCGGACAATGAGGATGACCGATGCGCGCATAGAGAACACGCAGATAATCGTAAATCTCGGTAATCGTTGCGACTGTCGAGCGCGGGTTATTTGAACGACTTTTCTGGTCGATAGATATTGCCGGCGAAAGTCCCGTAATTTCGTCCACGTCCGGTTTCTGCATTTGCCGCAAAAATTGACGCGCATACGCGGAGAGCGACTCGACGTATTTGCGCTGCCCCTCGGCGAAAATAGTATCAAAAGCCAACGACGACTTGCCGCTTCCGGATAGACCGGTAAACACGACCATCTTGTTGCGCGGCACCTCCACGCTCACATTCTTGAGATTATGCGTGCGCGCACCCTTGATGACGATTTTATCCGCCCCGATGTCCCTGTTTTTATCTGCCATACAAATGTTTCGACCCCCTGGCTTGCGCTAGGGGTTCATACGGAGACTATATCAAAAAGACGAGGGTTCCGGAAATCGGCCGGAACCTCGTACTACCCTCTGGCCTGCTTTAAAGAAGCGCCGCTTCCTCGCGTAGAGTGATATCGAATTCCTTTTGAACAGCGGCTTTGATTGTATCGGCGAGCTTTTTCACGTCTTCGGCGGTCGCTGAGCCCGTGTTTACGATGTAGTTGGGATGCTGAAGCGACGCTATGGCACCGCCCACTGTCGCACCCTTCATGCCTGCCTTTTCGATAAGCCATCCTGCCGGTACGCGGTTTTCTCGTGATTTCACGCCTTTCTCGGCTTCAAACATCTCAACGATGCGATGCGGTGCGACCGGATTCATAAAGTATGAGCCGGCTGCCTGCACGTTTTGCAGATGCCGTCTTTCGCGTTCGTTTATCGTTTCATCCACAAGTCGGCGGGATTCAGACGGCTCAACCGTCGTAAGCCTCAGAATAGCTCTCGTAATAATCCACTCCGGATGATCTTTAAAGAAAGAATGCCTGTACGAAAAATCACACTCTGCGTTTGCAAACTCCCGGCCCTCGCCCGTCGTCACATTGTACGCACGCACTGTAACCACGAAA
>JAIOPS010000035.1 GCA_021413775.1 Candidatus Kaiserbacteria bacterium
GACAAGCGAGTACGTGACACTGACGGCATCGGCAGACAACGCCGGTTCTATCGACATCAGCGGTTGGTCGCTGCAGAGCGCGGTGACGGGAAAGAGAATCTACATACCTCTTGCCGCGTCGCCGTACGTTCTCGGTATCGTGAACCGGGTATCGGATGCGCTACTCTCGCCGGGCGCGTCAGCCATTATTACGTCGGGAATTTCTCCGGTCGGCGTATCGTTCAGAGAAACCCTCTGCACCGGGTATCTCAATCAGACGCAGTCCTTCTCACCCGCACTTTCAAACAGCTGCCCGTCGCGGGACAGGGTCCTGCCGTACAACGCGGATAATCTCGCACGATTCGGCGCTGATTGCTTCGACTACATCCAGACCATGCCGCAATGCGACTTTCCGAAATCTCTGCCGTCGTCACTCTCTCCGAGCTGTCGCGCACTGCTCTCGACGGCGTTTTCGTACAATGGATGCGTCAATATGTTCCAAAGCTCTCAAGACTTCGCGCTCTCGAGCTGGCGCATGTACGCGGGCTTTACGACTGAACTGTGGGGAAATTCACACGATATTCTGAGGCTTTCGGACGGACAGGGCCGCATCGTGACGACCGTCTCTTACTAACGGGTCGTTCCGAAGAGGATAATCCCCGCTGCGACGGATACATTGAGGGATTCCTTTTTCCCGCGCATCGGTATTTCGAGTAACGTGTCACACGCACTGCGTAATGCGGGTGAAAGACCGAGTACCTCATTTCCGAAAAGAAACAGGGTCGGGCCGGAGACGGAGAAATCCCGGTACGGTACTGCACGCGGGTCCTGTTCTGCACCCACGACCGCAAAGCCCTCTTTCTTCAGTGTTCGAATACATGCGGCGGGTGTTTTTGCGTACTCCCACGGCACCGAAAGCTCCGCGCCGAGCGCCGTTTTCGCGACATCTTTCTGAGGACGGCCGAAGCGGTCGAGCGGCAACGGCGTGTAGCCGGAGAGAAACATCTTCCTCACGCCCGCGGCATCCGCAGTGCGGAATATCGAGCCGACATTGTGCGCACTGCGTATGTTGTGAAGTAACACAGCAACCTCCATCGCCCCAGACTACACGACACGGTATACTACTGCCATGCTTTCACTCTTTCCGCAGCTTCTCTTTCTTGCACCCTTTTCGGCGCTTATTATCCGACTTGCTCTTTTTGCTTTCCTCGCATACACGGCATGGAAACACGTGTCCCGGAGAGATTCTTTTCTCGGCACCTGGAGCATCGTAGAAATCGGTGTCGCTGCGGCGCTCGGCATCGGCCTGTGGGTACAGGTGGCCGCACTCGCAGCATTGGTTCTCGTGCTTCTCGCGCTTTTTGTACCGAGCATGCGGATACTCCCCTCGAGCACACTCCTCCTCATGTGCGTGCTGTCGCTTTCCTTGTTTGTAACGGGCGCCGGTGCGTTCGCTTTCGACCTTCCGCTCTAATTCGACTCTCCTTCGAGTTCCTTCTCCGCAGCATCGAGCGCCTCAATGAGCGCGACGGCGTCTTTCTTCGCGGCAATAATTTTCTCGCGTTCCGAGACCTCCACACTCAAACTCTCCTTGAAAAGTTCAACGGCAAGATTCTTTTGCATCTCAGACGGCAATTCCGCAAAATGTTCCGCAATAAAGTTCCGGACCTCCTCTTCGTCACCGGCTTCAACGAGTACAAGCAACCGTTCGATAATAGTATCCATATAGTTATTTGAGAATATCTTCAACATCAGCGTCTCCGCGCGACTCGAATATCGACGCCAATCCCTGAATAAGCCGGGCGAAAAATCCCTTTTTCTTTTTGAACTCTTCGGCGGCGATTTCCTCCGTCGTATAAAATTCTTCGCGCAGCCTGTCCCGTGTACGGGGATCGCGCCATCTGTCTTTCGCATGCGCTTTTCGGAACGCCTTCGCGCGCTCTATCGCGGCCTCTTTCTTGACGCTGTCCATCCCGGTCTTCATTTCGGTAAGTGACGACATGGAGTCGGCACCCTTGGTCAAGGCCGGTTCTTTACCGGCATCGAGCCGCGCGAGAGCATGCCGGAATTCCGGGTCCCGCACGAGAAGACTCTTGAGGAAATTCCCCGCGCTCTGTGAGCGGCTCTTTCTCTCAGCGATGAGCCGGTTCACATCTTCACGCGCGAGCGCGTCGACTTTCTTGTAGGTGCCCTTTCCGAACTTCTCTTTCACCCAGTCCCACACGACGGCTTTCGTGGACATTCCCTCGAGCAAAATGGCCTGCAGAGCCTCCCGCCGGGCATGCGGCGATGTGTGGGCCATGGCGTCACGTAGCTTTTTGTCATCGGCAACTCCGTTTTTGTCCGTAAATTCCTGGAGCTTCTTGTCGAGAGCGTCTTCTTCTTTTTGAAGGTCCGAGAGTTTTTGAATCTCAGTCTTTATCGGATCAAACGCGACGGTATCGGTGAGTGCGAGGTCGCGAAGACCGTGTTCAAGAACGAAACGGATGTTCTCCCCTCCTTTTGCATCCCTGAATTTCTTAAAAACCGGCGAGTGCGTGAGCATATCGTCGGTAAACGACGTAATCGCCGCGAATACTTTTTCAAAAGATTCTTTTCGCACCTGGTATTCGTCGTAGTGCGATTCGATGACACCCTCATCGGCCTCTGTGGGGGCACCGTCGATGTACCGTTTCCATGCGAGCGTCGCGGTTCTGTTTCTTTTCGACTCAAGGTAGAGGCTGAATTGCCGGCTCTCCTCTTCGTCGCCGGTGATATCACCGATGGATTTTTTGGCCGTAATGTCTATCGTTCTGCCCGCTGCGGCATTCTGGTCTTTCTCGATACGACGGGTAAAGCCTTTTTCGAAGCTCATAGATGCGTAGATGGTACCACGGCTCCAACGGGCACAAGCAGCCGCACTGTGTTTGTCCGCCCGGTACGCCCGTTCCGGGCGACTGCGCTCGGAAATGGGCGAGCAAGCTCGTCCATTTCGCTCACTTGTCCGCCCGGTTGGAATCGAACCAACGACCATCTCCTTAAAAGGGAGTTGCTCTACCGACTGAGCTACGGGCGGGAATGGGTCTCAGCGATAATAGCATCACCGCCCAAAAAAAAGAATGGTTCCCGGGAAACCGTCAAAAACTAGATCGCGAGATTCACCGTGACGTAGTTCGTCACGTGCGCTCCGTTCGCGTCGAGGCACGAAATCGTAAACGTCGTTGCGGCGACGAGCGGTACGGTTGATGCGCCGCCGGATAGCGTATTGTGCGAGAAACTGCCGTCGGGCGAGGTCTCCGTGCAGTTCGTCACACCCTGCGTGTTCCAGAAAATCGAGACGCGCGAACCGAGAGGCACGCTCGCCGGTACGGCCCAGATATCAACCTTTTGCGGACCGGTGACGACGGGAGTTGTTGTCGCCGGAGCCGGCTTTGTGACGACGGCGGGCTTGGACGGAGTTTGTGTCAGTTGGACCTGCGGAACTGTTACGGGCTTCGTGGTCACCGTACTTGCAGGTGTTCCGACTGCGTATCCGCGGAGCGAGCAGAGGCCGTCAAAGAATGAGGGCGGAATAATTTTTGAAAGGAAGTTCGTTGTCCACGGTCGACTGGTGCAGAGCCGCGCGGCCAGCCCGGTAGTCTGCCCACCGATTGAATCGGACCCGAAGAAGCCGGCAACCGTTGAATTGCTGTTGGCATCACGCGTAGAGGCGAGGACGGTCACGCCGGATTGGAACAATTTGATATCACCGGTCGGTCCCGTCGGCAACAGGTTTACCTGACTGCTTGAGAACTGAACAATCGGGATAACGGGCGAGGACGCGGTGCTTCCGGTACCTGTACCAGTTCCGGTGCCGGTGCCCGTACCTGTCCCGGTGCCTGTTCCTGTTCCTGTTCCGGTACCTGTCCCCGTACCGGTTCCGGTGCCTGTACCACCATTGACAGCCGTGACCGTAATCGAGCGAACCTCGGTACCATCGTCTTTCACCACAGAAATCTTGTACGAGCCCGGTGCGGTGTACACGTGGGCAACATTTTGTGCAGCGGCTCCACAGCTCGATACTCCGTCAAGAAGCGGTAGTGCCGAACTCGAATCACCGAACTTCAAAGTAAGCGGTGAGTGGGGACAGGATGTCGACGTATCAGAAAGAATAATGGCGACATGGAGCGGTGCCGGGCCGGATGCGGGAGCAACCGCAAGAGCCGCGTTTGTGGGGTCTATGCTTCCCGTTGTGGACGCGACGGTAACCGTAGCACTTGAAAGTACTGTACTGGAGGCCGCATCGGATACGTTCGCAGTAAATGAACCCTCAGTTGTGTACGTGTGCGGAACTGTCGCCGGGCTTCTTGCCGCGCATGAGTTGGTTGCGGGGAAAACTTCCGTGCTCGTACTGTTATCTCCGAATGAGAGTGTTATGGCGCTGCGGGTGCAGTAGGCCGAAGTGTCCGTTACCACGAAATTCACGGCGAGAGGCGGCGTACCCGATGTCGGTGTCGCGGAAAGAGACGCGTTTGTGCCGGTGCCCGTTCCGGTCCCTGTTCCGGTACCCGTTCCCGTGCCGCACCCGTTTGTATTCAGAAGTATGTCCAACTGCGAGCAGCCTCCCCCTGTACCTGTTCCCGTACCGGTACCTGTTCCCGTGCCGGTACCTCCACCCGGTACGTAATACGTACAAGCGGTCACCTGTGACTGGTCGTACACAGGGGTATACGTAGTACACCCTGTCGTGCCGGTGCCCGTACCGGTACCCGACCCGCTATCCCCGCCCGATCCACCTTTGATGAGCTGCCCCAAAACCTGCCCCAAAACCTGCATGAGGCCGTTGAGCCCCGTATCAACACCTTTTCCGTCCGCTGTAATCGCCTGACATTTCGGCGGTATGGTACTCACACATTTACCGGTCGTGACGAACCCGTTTGTCGTGTCGACGCATGTTTTTCCGATTGTACCCGTCCCGGGTTTATTACATGCCCCGGAAGGACCCGTTCCCACAGGACATTGCGCACCTCCGGCGCACTGAGCATCCGCCTCCATCTGATTTGCAAACGCAGTAAGACTGCCGGCGCTATACACGCAGATACCGAACACGAACGCGATGAGAACGCTCACCGCAACCGAGAGTGAGGAGCTTCTGTTCATGTCTGGAATTCTATCACGCCGATGTGAGCACAAAGTGCTCAAGTGCATATTCCAGGTCAGCACCTGAACGGCGGGCTTCATGCGGGAGCTCCGCAAGACGTGCAACCAGTCTCCTCGCCCGCGCATCCGCTGGCGTGCGCAGCATCTGCTGTTTTGCTGCCCAAAAAAGTACGCCATGAATGCTCTCCGGTGACTTTCCGGCCGCTATCTCCCGTCGGTAGCCCACCCACAAATCCTTTTTTTTGCCGCTCTGAAGTGCATTCGCGAGCGCAAAGACCGTCTCTGCTTTTTTCTCCTTAACCAGCTCGAATTTTTCAGTCGATTCGGCGTACTTGGATACGAGTTTTTTCGTCATCGCATCCGGCGTCGACTCGATTATATAAAAATCATCATCCGCCTCCTTGAGCGACTTCAGCCGTCCGAGCACAATCTCAGACATATCCGCATTTGTGAGCGTATTCTCGAGAACGACCGTACGCTTCCCGGAGGCGAATAGTCCTCCGCCCTCGAGTGCGGCGCTCAAATCGTGAACGGCGTGCGCGTCCGTGATGCGGACCGCTTCGGACTTCCGTGCCGCAAGAGCTTTGCCGAGTTCAATCCGCAAGCGCTCCCCGTCATTTCCGGTGTAGAAGTACAACATACTAATCGCGCATGACCCGCTCGGTGCTTCCCCATGTGTCCCCGACAGACATTTCCGCGATAATGGGAACTCCGGAAATCATCTTCGGGTCGACGACGTGCTCCATAACGGCGCGCAGAGCGGGAGCGATTTCCGCGACACTCTTTTCGGCGATTTCATATACGAGTTCGTCGTGTACCTGGAGCAGGAGGTGCGCTTTATCGCGCCATCCCTTTTTTTCGATAAGCGTGTCGGCCTCAATCATTGCGCGCTTGATGATGTCCGCCTGTGTACCCTGTATGGGCGCGTTGACCGCCATGCGCTCCGCCTGCGCGCGCAGGTTCGGCAAGGGCGATGAGAAGCCGGGAAAGTATCTCCGTCGTCCGTAGAGCGTCTCGGTGTATCCGAGACGCGCGGCGTCCGCTTTTGTGCTCTCTATGTATCGTGCGAGTCCGGCGAAGTTCTTAAAGTACTCTTCCAAAAAACGTGCGCTCTCCTCCCGCGACACGTCCCCGCCGAGATTCTGCCGCAGCGCGTTCACCCCCATGCCGTAGAGAATGCCGAAGTTAATCACTTTGGCACGCCGCCGCATCTCGCGGTCCACCATTTCAGGCGGCACGGCGAAAACCTGTGCCGCAGTCGCGGAGTGTACGTCCTCGCCCTTTTTGAATATCGAAGTAAGTTTCTCGTCTCCGGAGAGTCCTGCAGCGATGCGCAGCTCTATCTGCGAGTAGTCGATGGCGGCAATCTTAAAACCTTTTTTTGCAGCGAACGCATTCCTGATGCGACGGCCGTAGTCGCTCCTGATGGGAATGTTCTGCAGATTCGGATTCTGGCTCGACATGCGCCCGGTCGTGGTCCCCGCCTGCAAAAATTCCGCGTGCAGGCGGCCGTCCGCGCCGATGAGTTTCGGCATCTTCTCTATGTATGTGGAGAGCAGTTTTTGCAGTTCCCGGTACGCAAGAATATCGCTGATGACAGGATGTTCGTCGCTGAGCTTTGCGAGCTCCTCTTCCCGCGTGGTCCTCGCGCCTGTCGCTGTTTTCTTCTGTTTGCCGCCGCTCCCTATTTTCAATTCGTCGTACAGAACATCGCCGAGCTGTTTCGGAGAATTAATGTTGAATTCATGCCCCGCATGACCGTAGATGCGGCCGGCAATCCGGGCGAGTTCCTCCGAGTACTCTTTCTCCAGCGTCGCCAAATATTTCGTGTCGATATAAATGCCGTCGACATTCATCCGTTCAACGACCGGCATGAGCGGCTTCTCAATGGTCTCGTACACGTCGAGCAATCTTCCCGTCTCACGCAGCTCCGTGAATATTTTCTCGCGAGCGCGGTCGAAATCCTCCACGTGCGCGTATCGGAGGATGTCGTCGAGATCAGGATTCGTCGTGTCGCTCCGCAGAAGCCAGAGCGCGAGCGCCGTTTCAGCGAGGGATTTTCTGTCCACATCACCCGCCGGCGCAGATTCTTCGATGTCGATATGCAAACCGTCCTTGGCTTTGAGACCGAGCCGGGACTTCAGCGACTTAAACTCAAGCTCGTCGCACAAAGCACTGATGGTTGAAGAATGTTCAGGCATATACCAATGCTGTTTCGGAAGAGCGAAGCGTATCGGGACGTCCGGGTGAATCGTCGCGAGCTGTTTAGAAAATGCGGCATCGGCTTTGCCGTCAAGGAGAAGCTGCGCGGTCCGGGGCTTCACTCCGCGCTTCGTGAGCGCCTCTGTCCCCTTCGCGAGTTCCGCGTACAGTTTTTCGATTGACCCGAATTCCTGGATGAGCTCCGTGCCGGTTTTTTCTCCGATGCCCCGTACTCCCGGGATGTTGTCGGACGGATCTCCACGGAGGGCTTTGTAATCCACGACATGTTCGGGACCGAATCCGTACCTCTCGCGCACCTTGTCCGCATCGTAGAGAACGGTATCCGAGAGTCCCTTGCGGAGCGTAAAAACTCTCACATGGGGACCTATGAGCTGCAGTGTATCCATATCACCCGTCGCGATGATGGTTTCGATATCGCTACGGCCCGCAAGCTCTTTGACGATTGTGCCGAGCACGTCGTCCGCTTCGTACCCCTCGTGGCTGTATACGGGGATGCCGAATGCTTCGAAAACGTCCGGCGCTTTCTGCAGTTGCGCGACGAGCGCGTCCTCAGCTTTCACGCGCTTCGCTTTGTAAGCTTCAAACACCTCATGGCGTACCGTTTTTCCGGGCAAATCGCGGGCGGCGATTATATAGTCCGGCTTCAGCTCCTCGGCTATTTTCAGCAGCATTAAAATGAGGCCGTAGAGCGCGCCCGTAGGCTCTCCCCGGCTTGAGGAGAAGTCAGGCAGCGCGTGGTACGCGCGATGCAATATCGCGTGCGAATCAAGAAGCACCAGCCGGGCGGGTTTTTCTCCGGCGACTTTCTCCGTCTTTTCTGTTTTAGTTTTTTTTGCCATGCGTATAGGTAATCTCTCGCGCGAACTCGTCAATGTACTCAATCTTGACCCGGTACGCATCCGCCGGAATGAGCTTCTGCGCATGCTCCGGCCATTCAACGACGATAACGTTATCTGGGTCCGCCGCGATTTCTTTCCACCCGAGAACCTCCAACTCATGAGCCTTATCAATCCGGTGCGCATCGATGTGTATGAGCCGTTTGAATCCCGCACCGTTTGTGTCCGGAAGTTGGTAGACCTTTTGAATGACGAACGTCGGACTTGCGACCGTCTCGTCAACGCCGAGTGAACGCGCGAGAACTTGAGTGAACGCGGTTTTTCCCGCTCCGAGTCCGCCGGAGAGCGCGACCACGGTCGCCGCTTTTCCGCGCTTCAAGCGGACAGCAAAATCCGCTGCTTCAGCTTTGAACGCCGTAAGGCCCAGTGTCCGCATACCGGCATTCTATCACTTTGACCTTTTTCTATTCGCCGCGGAGTTTTGCGAGTCGCGCCTTGAGCACTGCGATATTCGCGTTTATTTCGCTCAGGGGGCGTCCGCTCTCGCGGCTCTCCCCGCCCTCGCGCCCCGATCTTTTTTCATGTCGGGCACCTTCTCTGTCTCTTCTGTTATCCGAGCGCCCATCTTCTTCAAGACGCCTGTCGCGCTCGACGACCTGCTCTAAATCTTCCTGGTTCACACTTTGGTCGCTGCGGAGAGTTTCTACGAACCGCTCTATATTGCGCGCAGTCATGCCGCGGGTGGCACCGAAATACGCCTTACCGAGAGCTTCGCTATCTTCAAAATACCGTTGGTCGAATTTTTCGAGCGCCTGTTTCAGAGTGAGAGGCTCTTTGCTGTCCTTCTCTCTGCGTTCCTCGCGCGACGGACGCTCAGGTGCACGTTCCCGGCGAGAAATAGGACGCCGTGCCGGTTTTGGATTGCGCCTGTCTTCATCTGCCAGGTCGCGCATGGCCGATTCGACGAATGCTTTTTCTATCATTTCCTTCCCGACAAGCATCTCTCCGAGTCTCTCCCTGTCATCTGAGGTAAGTCCGCGTGCAGCATCGCGAAATGCCGTGCCGCGTTTGATATTTTTGTGACGGTCCTCAAGGTATGCGACGTACGCATCGTTTAGACCGTAATCTTTGTCCGCACGTTCGATATCTTCGCGACCCGCCCCCTTTACTCTGTCCGGTATCTCGTCACGTTCGACAGTGCGCGTCCGCTTTCTCGCATCCGCATCTTCCTTCACGCCCTTCGCACGACGCTCATCGACTTCTTCCTGTGACATTGTACGGAACGCACCATCTTTGTATTCATACACAGTTCCGTAGAGCTCGTGCATACCGCCCGGGGCTATCGTCACGAGGTGCCTATCGAGCATGGCCGCGCGTCCGTCCGGCAATTTCCAGAAGCTCTTCTTTTCAATTTCCCCATCCGGTTCTCCCAGCTGCGCCTTCACATCCTTGAGCGACTCTCCGAGCGAAACAATCGGCGGCAAATTTTCTATCTTTGTTCCGTTGATGTGATGCTTCTCCCCGAAACGCTCTATAAAAAGTTTCCTGTCCGCTCCTTTCAGTGAACTGCCGACGAGCTGAAACATGAGAGCGGGGTCCGCGCCTTTTCCCGCCCGCTCCTCGACTTCCCGTATCGCAGCAGCGATCTTCGTCTCGCGCTCTTCCACCCCCTCCGCACCGGAACCGGGCTTGGACGCCTCTCCGGAAGCCGCCTTCGTGGTTGCTTTTTTCGCACGCTTCTCGACCTTTCTCTTGGTCGCGTCGGATTTTATTCTCTTCGCTCTGCCCGCGATAACGTCCTCGTCTTCATCCGCAGCCGTACTTTCGTCCGACTTTTTTACAATCACTTCCCGGGGTGCCGGCGGCGGCACGTTTCCCCCGAGACGGGCAATATCCGCCGCCGTTGCCGGTTTACCTATTGTTTGCTTTCCGTCGGGGCTGCTGATAATTCTGAGCATGCCCGCACCTCTGTCTTCGAGCTTCTCCGTGAAGCCTTCCGGTACATCTTTCGGGCGTTCGCCGGGCGTGTCCGTACCGGACTCATCCCCCGTCCCCATTTTTTTCAGCGCATCAAATACCGCCTCCACGTCAACTTCTCCTCCTTCTGCGGCAGCAGGTGTCTTTTCATCCGGCGGAGCTAACCCTTCAAGACCTTTGAGGAGCTCTTCTTCAGTCATCCTGTCAACGCCAGCGTCATCGGAAGCGGGCGCCGCGACGGGAGACGCGACCGCCGCTTCAGGATTTCTCTTAACGAACGCGGAAAACGCCGCCCCGGGTGCCGGCGCATCGGCATCAGGAGCCACTTCTATAATTGTGTGCAATTTGGATTCGAGTTTCGCGACCACCTTGTCAAAACCTTCATTGTCACGGCCGTCCAACTCCGCCTTGGCCTGCAAAAGCGCCATCCGCGACCCTACCCGGCTGCGCGAGTTTGCGTATTTTTTCAGTGCCGATTCAAACTCGTTGGGAGAACGCGGCTTGTATTCCCCCACAGCAGCCGCGAGCGCGACGTTTCCCAGGTACTCGGCGAGAGCTCTTTTTTCTTTATTCCCTTTCGGTGCGGCGGGCAGAGCGTCCGCACTGCCTTTTTCCTTCACTTGTTTCAACCATTCGGTGACGGGGAGCCGCTCTGCGCCGGTATTTTCCGGAGTGCTGGAGTTGCCCGGCACATCCGGCGCAGCACGGGCAACTCGATTATGACGCCAGTTCTCAAACATGAACAAATTGTAGCACCCTGGAAGCGCACAAATGTGCGCTAGAATGCACTCATGACGACGCAGTTCAACGAAAAGAAGCAGGATGAACGTCTGCATGAACTCCGCGCCAAGGAGGAAGAGCAGCTCGCGCAAATTCTCTCGCAAAAGTACGGCGTTGATTACTCCGACCTCACTTCAAAAGCGATAAATTCCGACGCGCTGCGTCTCATTCCGGAAGAAGAGGCGCGTCGCGCAGAAATCGCGGCGTTCCACAAGATAAACAAACAAATCTGGGTCGCGATGCGCGCACCCGAGCGCCCGGATGCGCTCGTTACCCTGAAAAATCTCGAAGGATTGGGCTACTCGATACGTCGCTTCATGGTCTCCCTCGCTTCACTCGAGCATGCATGGGACCGCTACCACGATATTTCGTACGCCACGGAGACGGAGGCGGGAATTCTCACACTCTCGAATGAAACCATCCAGGAAATGCTCGGCAAGCTGAAGACGCTCGAGGACATCAAGGTGGAGATCGCTGCACATGCCGGCTCAAAAGACACACACCGCATCTCGCGCGTGCTCGAAATCGTCATGGCAGGCGCACTTTCGCTCGGCGCATCCGACGTGCACCTCGAACCCGAAGAAGCAGGCGTGCGCATGCGGTATCGTCTCGACGGCGTGCTCGTCGAAGTCCTTACCTTTGATGCGCCGACGTACGGACTCGTGTCGTCGCGCTTGAAATTGCTCGCGGGGTTGAAATTAAACATCAAGAACGCCGCCCAGGACGGACGCTTTTCCATCGTCGTCGGCGGCAAAGAAATTGAAATACGTCTGAGCGTACTCCCGGGAGCCTACGCGGAGACCATCGTGATGCGTATTCTTGACCCGTCGACCATCGCGCTCCCGATGGAGGCACTCGGCTTCGATAAATACCTCATGGAAATTTTCAACCACGAGATTGCGAAGCCGAACGGACTGCTCTTGAACACAGGCCCTACCGGAAGCGGTAAGACGACGACGCTCTACGCATTCCTGCGGCAGGTACAGAACCCCGGAATCAAAGTGGTCACCATCGAAGACCCTATCGAGTACCACCTTCCCGGCCTCGTACAGACGCAGGTTTCCAAGGACTACACGTTCGCGCAGGGTTTGCGCTCGACGCTCCGTCAGGACCCGGACGTCATCATGGTCGGCGAAATCCGTGACGCGGAGGTCGCATCGACCGCCGTGCAGGCCGCGCTCACCGGTCACCTCGTGTTCTCAACCCTGCACACGAACGACGCCGCGGGAACATTCCCCCGCCTCATCGACATGGGCGTGAACGTTGACATTCTCGGAGCATCGGTCACCGTCGCGATGGCACAGCGTCTCGTGCGCCGGCTCTGTCCGAACTGCCGTCAATCGGTTCTTATTGAAGGCGAAAACCGGAAGACGATGGACCTCCTCCTCGCCAACATCCCGCACGGCGGAAATGAATTGCCTGAAAACAAAGACACAATGTGGATTCCGAAGGGCTGCGAGAAATGCGGCGGCATCGGATACAAAGGCCGCATCGCGGTCGTCGAAGTCATTCTTATGGACAAGCAAATCGAAGAGTGCGTCCGTCACTCATCGAGCGAGCGCGACATCTGGGCCGCAGCGAAACACCAAAAAATTCGCCGTATGGCACAGGACGGCGCGGTGAAAGTGCTGCAGGGAGTCACTTCCCTCGACGAACTCTCGCGCGTCGTCGACCTGCAGGACGAGGTGATGCTCGAGACAATCAGCGCGTAATCAGCGCATTGATTTCCGTCTGACTTTTTAAACCACAAAACCGCCTTGCGGGCGGTTCGGCGGATGATATGTTGCAAGAAGCAGGAGATGCACACTTTCGGGTGATCCTTTTGTAGGAAAAGTTGCAACTGAAGTCTAAGGATAGAGACAGTCACCTGCCGCAAGCGGCAGAACCGTCATCGTCCTCGAGGAAGTCGCGATCACCCGAAGCTGTGCGTCTCTTACATGAGAAAAGCCGAGTTTCTCGGCTTCTAAGGTGTAGTGTAGCATATTATAATCAATTGTCAAGCGACCTTTTTGCCCTCCCCCGGGAGCGCCGGAAAGCCTGTATGACCGACCCCATCATTGAAAAGAGCCCCCGTTCTCTCGATCAGGCCTTGCGCCCGACCGACTGGAACGACTACGTCGGCCAGCCCGCTATAAAGGAGAACCTCCGTATCCTCCTTACGGCCGCAAAAGGCCGCAATCACCAGCCCGAGCACGTCCTCCTCTACGGTCCGCCGGGACTCGGCAAAACAACGCTCGCGAATCTCATCGCGAAAGAGCTCGGTGCAAACCTCCGGTCCACATCCGGCCCCGCCATCGAGCGCGTCGGCGACCTCGCTTCGATTCTCACGAATCTCTCTCCCGGCGACGTGCTTTTTATCGACGAAATCCATCGGCTCAACCGCACGATTGAAGAAGTCCTCTACCCTGCCATGGAGGCGGGCGTCCTCGATATCGTCATCGGCAAAGGTCCCTCGGCGCGTACGGTGCAGCTCGAGCTCCCGCCGTTCACACTCATCGCCGCAACGACGCGCATCTCACTCCTCTCCGCCCCGCTGCGTTCAAGATTTTCGGGAGGAACATTCCGTCTGCAGTACTACGCTATCGAAGAAATCGCGGAAATCCTCCGACGTTCCGCAAAGATTCTGAATATTTCCATCGATGCGGGCTCGCTCACGGAGGTTGCGAAGCGCAGCCGTGCGACACCCCGTACCGCGAACTACCTTCTGAAACGCGCGCGCGACTTCGCGGAGGTCAACGAACAGCCGCTCGACATAAAGACAGTGAAGAAAGCGCTCTCGCTTTTGGAAATTGACGAAATCGGGCTCAACCAAATCGACCGCGACATTCTCACCATACTTGTCGAGAAATTTAACGGCGGGCCCGTCGGACTCAAAACCATCGCCGCATCTCTCTCTGAAGAGGAAGCGACGATAGAAGAAGTGCACGAACCGTACCTCATGCAGGTGGGGCTCCTCGAACGCACGCCGAGAGGGCGCATGGTCACAAAAAAAGGATACGAGCATATCGGCGCTGATATGCCGAAAAATCAGCAGACATTGTTATAAAAAGTCTTGCACACGGCGGATGAGAAGCATAGGATGCAGACGGAAAAGAAACAACGTAACGCACTGAAAAACGGGAGGTTCGTTCATGTCGGACATCACACCCGCGACAGCAAAGACCTGCGAAAGTCACGTCCGCAAACAGCAGGAATGCATCTTCGAGCTCGGCTGCGAAGTTCTCGGCAGAGTGCCCAACCAGTTCCGCTTCGCCTCAAAGGATGCCTCTCCCTGGCGCGAAGAGGCCGGCATGCTGGCATTTTTGCTCGACCGCGACACCAAGGCGGATGTGCTGACGATAAGCAAGCTGCTCGGGTGCTTCTCCTCCGAAGTGCGCGGATTGATTTCTCTGACGTCGGACGCAATAGTAATCGCCGACCCGAAGACGGTCGAGCTGCTGTACGAAATCGGCGAGAAGGTGCAGGACGCGATGGACGAGGACGAAATCGTCTGGCACAGGAAATTGCAGCCGGCCGACGCCGACGACCCCGCGTTCAAAGCTCTGAGCGCCAACGCGCAAGAAATTCTCAGAGCCGTGATAAGCCAGTGCGGGTATTCTCTGGCCGAGCTCCGCAGGAAAGGCGGCAAGCACGAGAAGTCTACGGCGAGGTCGATTGCATGCGCGCTGCTGCACAGCGTCGAGCAGATGGCGTTTGAAGCCATCGGGCAACTGTTCGACAGGACGGGCAACGATGTTGTCAAAGGTCGGAACCGACTGCTCTCGAGGTTGAGGATGGGGCCATATAGTGACCACGCGCTCACCCTCAATCTCATCTGTACTCGACTGAGCGTCGATCAAGCAATCCTGCACGAACCGAGTCCGCGACGACGGCGAAAGCCGCACTCGTAGACTCCACGCGACGCGGCCGCCCTAATGGGCGGCCGCATTTTTTTTTGGTTCACCTCTAATAATGAGCTTTCGAGGGTGTGCGCGTACTTTTATAAAAATCTTGCGGTCGCGAGCGCGTGAGCATAGGATGTGCGTAGAGAAAAATGATTAGGCAACGGAGGCCTCAATGGCTGAAGGGAAAAGTGCCGCAACATCTCCTGAGGGCGAACGAGCCGTGGATACCAGGCTTGCGCAAGCACGCCTCCTTGTGGACACCTGGTGCCGCGTGCACAACAGGAGACCCGAGGAAATCGCCGATATGGCCGACCGGAAACTTAGTCGGCGCATGGTCGGCACGCTCGTGTATGCCATCCGCAGCACGGTCGGACTTGATATCAAACCGGCTGCGGATGTTGTCGGCATGCACGCCGGCACGCTTGCCCTACTCCAGGGGCAAATGCTGCACCTCGTTGACGCCACGCGCAAAAACGAAGCCGGCCGGGCAGTGACATCGCTCCTCGTCGCGGCGGGACTCGAGACCGCGCGCCCGAACTCTCCGAAAATGCCTGCTACAAAAAGCGGACGCAAGAGGACCGCTGTATGCAGCGCACTCAAGCTCGCCCACGAGAAGGCCCTCCAGGAGCGAGGAGAAGCAACCCTCTCGTCCGTACTGCATTTGCTTCCGGGCACATCAAAAGAACGCGTACTCTCCGAGGAGGTCAGGGACAAGAATACGGTCGAAGCGCGTTACATCGCTTTTTCCGTGCTCTACCACACCGTCACCGAGTCCGCCCACCAAGATTTAATTGCTGAATTCTTCAAGCTGAGCCGCAGCACGGTGCACCACGGTCTGCGGGCAGTGAGCATCGCCCTGAAGAGCGACCACAGGGGTGAGTTCAAGCTGAAAATCTTGAGCGTCTGCGACGCACTCGGTATCGACCCGCTCAAGCTGCGCATGAAGTGAGATCTACGACGCGGCCGCCCATCGAGGGCGGCCGCGAAATCTTTTATGGTTTCAACTTTTATGCGACATCCTGCCGCGAGAGCTTCACCTCCGCCTCGCCGCGCGAGACGGGCTTCCCCATCACGAAGAGCCGCACGATTCCCCACGCGAGCACCCAATACACGAGCATCGCGAGTAGTGTCGTCCATTCGAATACACTTCCCGACACCTGCGTCGAACGCACGACGTACAGAAACGGTCCTGCAAGCGGATAGCTGAGCGTGTAAATGACCTGACTGAACCCCGCATCGGGATTCGCACCTATAAGCTTGAGGAGGAAACGGAATATGAGAAGCGCCTCAACAACGGAGAAAATGTACCAAACGATTTGTGTACCGCGGTACAAGGGCTTTACGGCTGTGGAATTCGTAGTGTCCATAGAATTACTTAGTGAGTATTCATTAAGGATACGCACCGAACATGAAGACTTGGGGAAGAGGCCTTCGTGGGGATAAGAGTAAAAACCGATTTACATTGCAGATACAATGACGGGAACGCACGGTAACGTCTGCAGCCCCGGTTTTGCCGGGGCTGTGTACGCAAACAAAAGCACCGCTTTCGCGGTGCTTTTGTTTTCGGCGGTTCGAGGTCGATGACGTGTTCTCTCAGGCTTGAAGTAATCTCCCCAGATTGCCCAGTTCACCTCACTGCTCCCGCCGACGGCTCCGGCACTGTTTCGCGCGCCTAGGCGCACGATAGACCTTCGGAGCTGGAGACCGGTTTGCCTCTCTTGCGGGAGGTGGACCTAATTCTCCGCTGACGCACGGTAAAGCGCATCAGAAGTCCACTATACATCGGGTGATATTTCCCCTTTTTTCCGGAAACCCTCGGAACAGTGGATATGTAGGTGGATAACAGGTGCACAACGGAGTGCATAACCCTGTGCACAACTACTGCGTAACTTTCACCTCTTCTTTCCCGCAATGCTCGCACTTCCCCTTCTCACAGTGACAATGGTTGTGTTCGAGCGCCCAGGCCGAGTAGCGGCCGCTGCCGGCGAGAGCGACGCCGAGCGAGACGAGCATGAGGAATATTTCAAGCTCATGCGGTTTGTAACCGTTGGAGATGCCGCCCGTGAGAAATACCGCTACGAGCATTTCAACCGCGAAGAGGAGTCCGAAAAGGCGCGTCATGATACCGAGCACCATCGCCGCTCCGCCGATGACCTCGAGCCATGCAATGAAGATGCCCATCGCGCCGGGGAGTCCGAAACCGACGAACATTCCCTCAATCATTCCCATGTTGTTAATTTTCATCCAACCGTGAGCGAAAAAGACGATGCCGACCGCGATGCGGATAAGGAGGAGGCCGAGAGAGCGGTTCTTGCCGAAGTGGCTCATGTGACCCGAGAGCATGTGCATACAATATATATGTCTAATGGAATAACGCCCGAAGTATAGCACCGCCCGGTCGGCTGAAGTTCTCCGACTTTGCGGGCGAAATGCACGCATCCGTAGACCTTTTCCATATACAATACGGGCATGCGAAAACGCGTCCACGGGTCCGTCTCCGGCCTTTCCCGGCGAGTGCTCATCATCGGAATCATCGGGGTTCTCTCCCTGACTCTCCTCGCCCGCAAACTCGTGTACTACGCCGCTGGACCGAGCGGAGAAAAAGAGTGTCCTCCCATCAATCCCGGCAACAGCGCCATCATGACGAACAAAGACAACGGCTTCGATTCGTCCATCAGGTGGGAGCAAAAGGGCGGCACCATTAACGACTCAAGCTGTCTCGATGCGACATTCGTGTACGGCATCGTGGACATTCACACCGAGAAGGACATTTCGGATGCCCTTGTCTTCGCTGAAGCGCACGGACTCAAGGTCTCAATCGCAGGCGTACGACATTCGCAGGGCGGACAGGCATTTGCAAAAGGCGCGCTCGTCTTGGACATGCGCAATTTCAAGTCCATGAAAGTGGACGCGGGCACGAAGGTGCTTTCGGTGCAGAGCGGCGCGACGTGGCACGATATTCAAAACTACCTGCACCCCCGCTTTGCGGTGAAGGCGATGCAATCCACCGATATTTTCACGGTCGGCGGCTCGATTTCGGTCAACGCGCACGGCATGGACCACCAGGCCGGTTCAGTCGGAGATTCCATCAGAAGCATGCGCGTTATGTTGCCGACCGGCGACATCGTTGTCGCAAGCCCCACCAGAAACGTCGGACTGTTCAAACATGTCATCGGCGGATACGGACTCTTCGGCATTGTCCTCGATGTGCAACTGGATGTCGTCGACAATGTCATCTACCAGTCGGGCCGCAGCATCATCGCGACGAAAGACTTCCCCGACGCCTGGAAGAGCATTGAAGCCGACAAGAACATCGGTCTTTTCTACGCGCACCTCTCCACGTCTCCACTCTCGCTTCTCGACGAGGCCGTCATCTACACGTACAAGAAAACAGATACTGACCCCCTCACCTCTCCGATGCTCCACGAAGTGTCGAGTGTGAAGCTCCGCCGCCTCACTATCAATTTGTCGAAGCTCGGCTCTCTGCCAATGATGTTTAAGTGGTGGAGCGAGAAGGTCATCGAGCCGAAACTCGAGAGCTGCGAGATTTCACGCAACGATGCGCAAAAGAGCGGAGAGGGCTGCCTCGTCTCGCGCAACGAACCGATGCACGATTCTGTCCCCTACCTCAAGAACGATGTAAAAAACGATACGGACATATTGCATGAGTACTTTATCCCGCGCGACAATCTTCTTCCCTTCGTCGCGGACATGCGCCGCATTTTTAAAGAGAACAACACGAACATCCTCAATGTATCGATTCGCGTCGTAAAGAAGGAGAACATCGCCCTCAACTATGCGCCCGCGGATGCCTTCTCCGTCGTTCTCTACATCAACCAGAAAACAGGCGCGGCGGACAACGCAAAAATGAAGAAAGTCACGGAGGAGCTCATTGACGCGACGATTAAAAACGGGGGCCGCTTTTTCCTCCCGTACCAGCTCTACTATTCACCCGAACAACTCCGCGCCGCATATCCGGAAGCGGACGCGTTTTTCGCGTACAAGCGCGCGATGGACCCTGCGGGCCTCCTTACGAATACGTGGTACGAGACGTACGGTCAGCGGAGCTGATTGAGATACGCCAAAAGCGCCTTATCGAACCCGCTTGTATCTTCAATGGGCGGGAGGTGTCCGATGCCGGGCAGTGTCACGAGCTGCGAGTGCGGAATGAGT
>JAIOPS010000037.1 GCA_021413775.1 Candidatus Kaiserbacteria bacterium
ATGAAGTTCTTCACGATGCTCTCATGCACGGTCGTATATAAAGAAGGAGCGAGTTATGAACCAAGTCGCACAACCATACATATGAATCAACTCAACTTGTTTACAGAGCCGACTGAAAAGGGGACCGAGGAGTGGAACCTCGGACACGCCATCCGCGAGGACTCCACGGGCATGTTCCGCGTCGCAGCACCGAAAAAACAGGAAATGCCCCTCTTCATGACCACCATCCGGGCTCGACGCCCGCGTCCGCTCTACCTGCGCAGCGCGTAAGCGGGTGTCAGGCGCGCCTTTTTCCGTGGAATGCTTTGTGCACCTCCCGCAGATGCTTGTCGGTGACGTGCGTATAGACTTGCGTCGTGGCGATGTTGGCGTGGCCGAGAAGTGCCTGCACGCTACGCAAATCGGCTCCATTGCCCAGCAAATCAGTCGCGAATGAGTGACGTATCACGTGCGGCGTTACTTTGCGGGTAATGCCTGCTTTTACCGCGTACTGTTTCACCATGCGCTCCACCGAGCGGGGAGTGAGCCTCGGCAAGTCTTTCGTCTTCGGGCTTCCCTTGCCGTAACTGACGAAAAGAGCCTCGCTCATGTCACCGCGTTTTTTTAGATATTCAGCAATCGCTTTTTTTGCTTCGGAGGAAAGAAATACGACACGCACCTTCTCTCCCTTACCGCGGACGGAGAATTCGTCACGCGTAAGGTCCAGGTCCTGATTGAGATTGCATAACTCCGACACGCGCAAGCCCGTTGAAAACAGGAGTTCGAGTATCGCCTTGTCACGGAGCTCCGCGAGCGAGTCGCCCTTGGGGGCTTTCATAATGCGATTGAGTTCATCGGCAGTGATGAGGTCTAAATCGCGGCCGCCTGTCTTCGCGAGCTCGATTCTCTCGGGATTGAGCGACTCCACGTCGCGCTTGCGGAGGAATTTCAGAAATGCCCTGAGCGCGATGAGATGGTAATTCTGCGTATTTTTTTTCATCGTCCCGGATACGCCCGCCGAACGGTTCAGGTTGATTCGGAATTCGCGCACCATCTGCTCCGTAATCTGCGACGGCTTCGAAACTTTTGCGTACGTCAAAAAACGCATCAGGTAGCGGTCGTAGTTTTCGACCGTTTTCACCCCGCGTCCTTTCTCTATCTCAAGATATTCGAGAAACTGCGATTTCATTTCTTTCAGGTCTGCTGCCATACGTCGCACAATAATTGTACACGACCGTAGCGGATGGTAGGGTGCCCGGAGCGGTGCCGAAACGGCAGTGCTCATCAAAGGTAAGGAGACCTCACCATGGTTTCAACGAAGCGCCCTCCGGGTATTCTTCGACTCGTTGACGAACTCGACGGCTCGTATCCGGGCATGTCTCTCTACGACATCGTCTGCGCAACCGCGTGGAAAGCGATGTGCAGGCGTAAAAGCCTCTCGGACAATCTCATCCACCTCTCGTTCGAGGGGCAAGGGGACGGTTTCTCGGTCGCGTATTACACCTCACGGTTCATCAATCCGAAGGACAATCTGCACGATTTACCGATGACTGTGCACTCTGACCTCAAGATTGAAATCGGAAAGACGGGTTCCTCGCGGGATGTCGCTACGACCATCCGCTGTTCGATTGCGCAGCACATGGGAAGCAGCCTTCTCAAAGTGGTCGCGGACCACAGTCAGGACGACCGCCATACCTGCTTCGGGGGAATGGTCCCCGGGTCACGCACTCACATAAATGAGAAAGTGAGCGAGGCATACCGTACGGGCGTGTGCAGCCGGACTATCCTGTCACTCCCGCCGGAGGGCAAAGGCTTTCTTGCGCGCCTGGCACTCGATTTTGCAATCGACTGGGACAAAGCGGAGCTGCGTCCGCTTCTTCAGGACCCCGTCGATGTTTCCAAAGCGTTCGCAGAAATGGTCGAAAAAGCCGTCGCGTCGAAAAAACGCTAGCCGCAACGAGGCGCGCGGGAAATTCTTTCCCGCGCGCCGTTTACTTTTCTTCGTCTTCCAGATACTTCTTATTTTTGAGCTTGTCCGGGAGATACGACTCTTTGTCATAAAAACTGTACCCCTTGTGGTAACCGAGCTCTTTCATAAGCTTCGTCGGGGCATTGCGCACGCGCATCGGTATCGGGAGGTTGCCGAATTTCTTCACATCTTCGAGCGCTTCAAACACGGCATCGTACGAGCGGCGGTCTTTTTTGCACTGAGAAAGGTACGCAACGCCGTGTGCGAGGTTGATGGTCGCCTCGGGGTAACCGATTTTGTTGACCGCTTCGAAAACCGCATTTGCGACGACGAGCGCAGTCGGCTGTGCGAGGCCCACGTCCTCGCTGGCGAACACCACCATACGACGTGCGATGAACTTCGGGTCTTCTCCCGCGGCAACCATGCGGGCGAGATAATAGAGCGCCGCATCGCTCTGGCCGGCACGCATCGATTTTATGAAGGCGGATATTGTATTGAAATGTTCCTCACCCTTCTTGTCGTACCGGATATGCGCCGATTGCACGGAATCTTTCAAAGCACCGAGCGTAATCTTCCCGTACAATTTTTGCGCAGTCTCGAGAACGGTAATCGCCTGACGCGCGTCTCCCGCACTCAAACGCACCAGCCAGTCCTTCGCATCTTTCGGCAATTTGACCTTTGTGCGCTTCAGAATTTTTTCCATGTCTTCTTCCGTGTGTTCGTTGAGCACAAATACGCGGGTTCTCGACAAAAGAGGCGCGATAATTTCGAAACTCGGATTTTCAGTCGTCGCACCGATGAGGGTGATGTCGCCCCGTTCGACGAACGGAAGAAGAAAATCCTGCTGCGCTTTGTTGAATCGGTGGATTTCATCGACGAAAAGTATGACGGGTTTCGAAAACGAAAGCGTCCCACGCTTCGGTATGACTTTTTTAATGTCGTCTTTGCCCGCTTCGACCGCCGACAATTCGTGGAATTCCGCATCCAGCGCGTTCGCATAAATCCGGGCAAGGGTCGTTTTTCCGCTCCCGGGCGGACCCCACAAGATGAAGGAGAAGAGCTCACGCTTCTCGACGGCAATGCGCAGCGGCTTACCTGGGCCCGTGAGGTGACTCTGTCCGACGAATTCATCCAGTGTTTTCGGGCGAATTTGAGAGGCGAGCGGCTCCATTACCCCATGGTAGCAAAAAAGGCCCCGTGCGCTTGCACATATAGATTCGCTGCTATAATGCCCCTATGAACAAAAAAATAATTATTTGGGTAGTTTCAATTATCGTCGCTCTCCTCGCAGTCTTTTTTATCTATAAAGCGATGAGCAAATCCTCTCCGGCAACCGGGTCGAACGCGACCACAACCGGCGCATCAACGACGGCATCCTCGACGCAGGTACAGGCACAGGAAGTCAAGGTCGGCACAGGCGCCGAAGCAAAGCCCGGCATGCAGGTCTCTGTCCTGTACGTCGGCCAACTTCAGGACGGCACAGTATTTGATTCTTCCGCCGCACACAACAACGAACAGTACACGTTCGTTCTCGGCTCCTCTGAACAAGGCTCACCGATTCCCGGTTTCCAGATAGGCGTGAACGGTATGAAAGAAGGCGGCGAGCGACTCATGGCGATACCGGCAGGTCTCGCATACGGCAATCAGGACGTGAAGGATGCGAGCGGCAAAGTGGTCATCCCCGCGAATTCAACCATCGTCTTCGACGTGAAACTGGTGAAAGTGGCTGCAGCTCCCGCAACGACCACGCCCGCGAAGCGATAAAACAGTCATAGTGCCGAACGCCGGCCGCCCCGAGGGGCGGCCGGCTGCTTTCATGAGGGGTCTTGCAAAAGGCTAGGATTCATGCTAGTATTCCGCCATGCTCACGAAGCGAAAGAAGGCTAATCAGATAACAAAAGTCGCCCGTCACGACACGGATACCGGTTCTCCGGAGGTCCAGGTGGCGCTTTTGACCCGTCGTATTGAGGAGCTTTCGCAGCACCTTTCAAAGAACAACAAGGACAAGCACTCCCGCCGCGGCCTTCTGGGCCTCGTCGCTGACCGCCGCAAGCACTTGAAGTACCTCGAGGAGAACAACAAGCGCATGTACGGTACGCTTGTGAAGAAGCTCGGTCTCAAGAAATAGGCCTTTTGCCCCCTTTTGTCCCGTGAGCGAATGATTCTGGTAGAATCATCATAGGCAGTATCCGTTTTTTTATTACAGCGTTCGCATTTTTACAGAGCGACCACGCATTAGCACATATTTTTTATGGCAATCATTAAACACCCTGAGCAGCGCGTCGGCGTATTCATCGACACGCAAAACCTCTATCACAGCGCGAAAAATCTCTATCATGCGCGCGTAAATTTCGGCAACGTTCTCAAAGATTCCGTAGCAGGCCGTAGACTCGTACGCGCGCGAGCGTACGTCGTCACGACCGAAGCACAGGATGAGAAAGGCTTCTTCGAAGCCCTCGGCAAAATCGGTATCGAAACCCGCACGAAAGACCTGCAGGTATTTTTCGGCGGAGCCAAAAAAGCCGACTGGGACGTCGGCATGGCGGTAGACGCCATTACCGCGGCCCCGAAACTCGATACCGTTATCCTTTTCACCGGCGACGGCGACTTCATCCCTCTGGTGGAATACTTGAAAGTACACGCCGGCTGTCAGGTGGAAGTCGCTTCCTTCGGACGCTCCACCTCGGCCCGCCTCAAAGAGGCGACGGACCACTTCCTCGACCTCGACCAGGACCCGAAGCGTTACCTCCTCAACTATCGCCCCATGCGCCGCCCGACAGGTGCGCGGCTTGCTGCACCTGTTCCTGAAGATACGAACGATGCGGACGTCCTTAAAGAAATCGCCGAGAACTCCAAAATCACGGGCATAGAATAGCCCCGAAGAAGCCCCCGTCGGGGGCTTCTTCTCTTATGGGACTACCTCCGCTTGGCTTCTCGTCTTGAGGATATGTAGGCGAGGACAATAAAGACCAGTCCGATGAGGCCCGTTGCGGCCTCCGGTACATGGACGAAAATACCGAGAAGCATCGCCAGCGCGAGTCCGAGAATGGCGTAGTGTGCGCCGTGCTCAAGATAGGGCAGGCTTTCGAGCGCATGCGCGCGAACAAGCGAGATGGTGAATGTGCGCACGAAGAGTGCGCCGATTCCGAGACCGGCAATAATGACGGGGAGAGAAGTCGTAACGGCGAACGCACCGACCACGCCATCGAGCGAAAATGCGGAATCAAGCACATTGAGGTAGGCGAAGAGGGCAAGGCCGGCGTATGCGGACGTTTCTCCCGACTCTATTTCGAACGACTGCGCGACGCCTTCCATGAGAATGAAGAGGATTACCCCGATAAGACCGGCGGTGAGTATCGTCGCGGCTTCGAGAGGCAGGAGAAAGCCGGAGACAAGCAGGATGGTGAGCACCATCGCAATCTCAATGGCTTCTATACCGCCCCACTTCGTAAAATACTTCTCCACGGAGGTAATCCAGTGAACGGTTTTCCGCTCGTTGAAAAAATATTTCAAGGAGACGAGGAAGAGGAAGGCGCTGCCGAACGCTGCGATGGCGACATGAGCATCCGAAAGGCGGGCGCCGTACCCGGCCGGGTCCGTGAAGGCCAGATTGAGTACGAAAAGCGGGGAGAGGCCCGCCGCTGCCGAAACAATGAGAATCGGGAGAATGAAGCGTGTGCCGAATACGGCGACCGGTATGCCCCACGTGAGAAACCGTCGCTGCCAGAGCGCGTCCATGTTTTTGAGAACGCGCGCATTCACAACGGCGTTGTCGAAAGAGAGGGTAACTTCGAGAATGGCGAGAAGTGTCACCAGGAGGAACGCCGGGAATCCGCCCCAGAGAAACGCACCGGCAAGTGCGGCGATTGAAATGATTCCCGGGAACAAAAACATGCCCATACGCACGGGCATCGTAGCACGCGCCCGCAAGGTCGCGCATTCTTACGCTCGCCTGTGCGCCATGCTATAGTCGGCATATTATTCAATAGTCGTGGTGTCCGGATAGGCAGTGCAGCCAATAAGGCTCGCTACTGAAATCCGGACGTCACCAAAGCAAATGGAAAAGAAAGTGTATTCGCTCTCCATAGGGGGGCAGGAGATGTCCGCAGAGTTCAACGACTGGGCGGACCAGGCAAGCGGTTCGGTATTACTCAGATACGGCAACTCCGCGGTTCTCGCGACCGTGGTAATGGGAAGCAAGGAGTCCGATAAGGATTATTTCCCGCTCTCCGTCGAATACGAGGAGAAATTCTACGCCGCAGGCGCGATTTTGGGCTCGCGCTTCATGCGACGCGAAGGACGTCCGTCCGAAGAGGCGGTTCTCTCCGGTCGCATCGTCGATCGCACTATCCGACCGCTCTTTCCTCAGGGAATGAAGCGCGACGTACAGGTGATGATAACGGTTCTCTCCATCGAAGATTACGATACGGACCTTCTCGCCGTAAACGCAGCCTCACTCGCCATCGCCACATCGAATATTCCGTGGAACGGGCCTGTCTCGGCCGTGCGTATTGAACTCAACGACGAGGGCGGATTCATCGTGAACCCCACATACAAAGAACGCGAAGCCGAGGGCTCACGGATGGACCTGCTCGCGTGCGGAAAAGACGGACTCATCAATATGATTGAGGTCGGTGCGAACGAAGTGTCCGAAGAAACATTGGAGAAAGCCTTCGCGAAGGCTTCCGAAGAAATCGAAAAGATCCAGGCATGGCAGAAGTCCATCGTCGCAGAGCGTGGTGCGGAAAAGATTCCGTTCGTCGCTCCGGAAATCAGCGCGGAAGTCAGAGCCGCATTTGAAGAGCTTGCAGCCCCGAAGATGGAAGGTGCCGTATTCGGCTCTGCGGACGGCAATGTGGGTAAGAAAAACATCTACGCGCTCAAGGCCGAGTGGATAAAGGCCGCGTCGGAGAAATTCCCCGACGTGAAACCGTCCGTGTTCGACAATTACTACGAAGAGAAAGTCAACGACTACATTCACACGGAGGCAATCAAAAACGGCCGTCGTGCTGACGGTCGCGCACTGGACGAAATTCGTCCGCTCTTTGCGGAAGCCGGCGGTCTCTCTCCTGTCGTACACGGCTCAGGACTCTTCTACCGCGGTGCAACACACGTGCTCGGCGTGCTCACGCTCGGGGGACCCGGGGATGCACAGCTCGTTGATACCATCGAGTACCAGGAGACGAAAAAGGCATTCATGCTTCACTACAACTTCCCGCCGTTCTCCGTAGGAGAGACAGGACGTGTCGGCGGCATGAACCGGCGCGCCATCGGCCACGGCGCACTCGCGGAAAAAGCGCTTCGCGCGGTTCTTCCGAAGAAGGAGGACTTCCCGTACACCATCCGCATCGTCTGCGAATCTTTGGCGTCGAACGGCTCAACTTCTATGGCATCGGTGTGCGCAGGCACGCTCTCACTCATGGATGCGGGAGTTCCGATTACGCGACCGGTCGCAGGTATCGCGATGGGCATGATGAGCGACGCGAAAGCCGGTGAGTATAAAGTTCTCACCGACATACAGGGGCCGGAAGACCACCATGGCGATATGGACTTCAAAGTCGCCGGCACGGAAGCCGGAGTGACAGCGGTGCAGATGGACGTGAAAGTCGAAGGCGTCCCGCTCAAAGTACTCACGGAGGCATTCGCGCATGCAAAGAAAGCCCGCATGCAGATTCTCGGAGTCATTACGGGTGCGATTGCCGCCCCGCGTCCCGACATCTCACCTCGCGCACCGAAGATACTCACTACGTATGTCAAAGTAGACCAAATCGGTCTCGTCATCGGCCCCGGAGGCAAAACCATTAACGGCATCAAAGACCGCACGAAGTGTGACGAAATAACAATCGAGGAAGACGGCACGATATTCGTCACAGGACGCAACGGCACGGCTGAAGCCGCGGTAAAGGAGATCGAGGAACTCACGCACGAATTCATGGTCGGAGACAAGTTTGAAGGTCCCGTCGTGCGCCTGATGGACTTCGGTGCATTCGTAAAAATCGGTCCGAACAATGACGGTCTCGTGCACGTATCCGAAGTCGCACCGTTCAGAATCGGAAATATCGCCGATGCGGTACAGCTCGGTGAAGTCGTTCCCGTCGTTATCAAGGAAATCGACGAGAAAGGACGCTATAATCTCTCTATCAAAGCAGCTGATCCCGAGTGGGCCGCGCGAAAAGGTCTCACTCCGTCGGCAGGCGGCGAAAATTATGGCGGACGAAAAAGAGACGAACGGCCCCGACACTAGCATCCCGAAACCGGAGACTGAAAGCGCGCCGACCCTTGCGGGCGGCGCGCTTTCATCTGGTACCTCCGGTGCTGAAAACAACCCTCAGCCGCCTGCTCCACCCGCTACCCCCGTCCCCCCTCCCGCACCCGCTCAAGCGGCTGCCGAGCCGGAAAAGTCTCTGCAAGGAGACATCGATTCGATTCTGAAGGGTGTAAAGCTTCCCGAAAGACGCGGGGCCTTGCCGGGTGCACGAAATGCGACTGAGCCGCGGAAATTCGACACAACACTCGGAACTACAGCGCCCCAAGCGGATGCGCCCGCAATCGTTGCTCCGAACTCTGCGCCCGAACAAACCGACCCCTCTCACCTCGCAGCAGTGCATACGCTCAGAAACGACATGCAGGGGGTCGTGCGCGACCAAAAAATCTCAATCGTCAGGGCAACCGCGCTTGAACAACAGAAGCGCCGGCCGGAACCTATCGATACGCAGCCTGTGGTCCACACACATGGATTTGCAAAAATAGTAATCGCTTCACTCGCGCTACTCCTTCTGGGCGCATTTGCACTGGCTGCCGTGTACTACATTTCGCAGTCGACAACGGCGCAACCTGCTCAGCAGCTCGGCGATTCCCTCGTGTTCGCAGAAGCATCTCAAACGCTCGCGCTCGACGGCGTTTCACCGTCGGCGCTCAGAGACCAACTCTCGAACCTGCGTGTCTCTGCCGGCGGCACACTCGGCTCGATTACGCGCATCGTTCCGACACTCCCCGGTGTCGCGCTTTCAGACAAGGGGCAACCGGTGCAGGTCGCCGCTACGTTCCGCGAATTTATGGACGCCATCGGTGCGCACCCCCCGGATGAACTCTTGCGCGCACTCTCCGACTCCTATTTCACCGGCATACATACCGTCGATAAAAATGCCCCGGTAATCGTCATCCCGGTTACTTCGTACGACCACGCATTTAAGGGAATGCTCACATGGGAGAAAACGCTCAACGCCGACCTCGAGCCGTATTTCACGGCTGTACCCGGGCTCATGACGGGAAGTGACGGATTGATAACGACGAGGACCTTCTCCGACGTCGTCATGCGCAATTACGATGTGCGCGCACTCACCGACGACAGCGGCACCATTCAGCTCTACTACTCGTTTCCGACTCGGAATATCCTCATCATCGCCGAAAGTCCGTACAGCTTCCCTGAAATCCTCAGCAGATTGCAGGCGGACAGGCGTCTGTAACTCGAGAAAGGCATCCAGCTGTAGATTTCGCTCACTCATGGGGTATACTCGTGCGTATGAAATTACAACAACATGAAATGGAGGAGCTTCGTGAGAAACTCGAGGTGGAGAAAGTGAATCTTGAAGAGGAGCTTTCATCGCACGGAAGGGTACTGAATGATGCGGGGGATTGGGAAGGCGCAAGCATCGGGTTTGAAGGGGAGGAATCCGACCCGAACGATGTCGCGGACCAAATTGAAGAACTCGTGACCAACGTCCCGCTCGTAGAGGAACTCGAGGCACGTCACGTTGATGTGGCCGAGGCTGTCGAAAAAATGGATGAGGGCGTCTACGGACTCTGCGAAGAGTGCTCTGAACCGATTCCGCTCGCGCGCCTCATGGCAAACCCGGCTGCGCGCACATGCATCGAACACGCAGAGGAAGAGGAGTTGGTGTAACTATTCACTTTCACGTATACAAAGAGGCGCCCGTAGGGGCGCCTCTTGTTACAATTTCCGCATGTCGAGGCAGGAGGTCGAGTCCGGTTTCGCGCGCGTATTCGGCGCACAGGCATCTTTGCCGTCGGCACACGTCGTCGCCGTCGAGTGCGATATAACCCGCGGGTTGCACGCGTTTGCCGTCGTGGGTCTCCCCGACAAAGCGGTCGAGGAAGCCAAGGACCGCGTCGCATCCGCAATAAAAAACTGCGGATACGAATCCCCGAAGCGAAGCAACAAAAAAATCGTCGTTTCGCTCGCTCCGGCTGAGCTCAAAAAAGAAGGTGCCGCATTCGACCTTCCGTTCGCGCTCTCATTTTTACGTGCATCAGAGCAAATTACCTTCGATTCCGCAGGAAAACTGTTCGCCGGCGAACTTACCCTCGACGGAGCAGTGCGCCCCGTCCGCGGCTCTCTCCTCATCGCGCTCGCTGCCCGCGATAACGGGTTCAGTGAGATTTTCCTCCCTCAGGAAAATGTCGAGGAGGCCGCGCTCGTATCCGGAATTACCATCTACCCCGCGGCGACACTTGCGGATGTCATCCGGCATCTCGACGTGAGTGATGATTTCACATTGTCAGCACATATCACGGACGCATCCGTAGGCATCACCATGCCCGACGACGGACTTTCACTCGACGATATCCGGGGCCAGGAAAGCGCCAAGCGCGGACTCGAAATAGCGGCGGCAGGGCGGCACAACATCGCGCTTTTCGGACCGCCCGGCACGGGGAAGACCATGCTCGCGCGCACCGCCTCGGCGCTTTTGCCGGACCTCTCAGGTGAGGAAATTATCGAGGTCACGGCGATTCACTCGCTTGCGGGAACAACACGCGGGGCAATCAGAAGGCCGCCGTTCCGCTCGCCGCATCACACATCAAGCTACGCATCGCTCATCGGCGGCGGAGCCATTCCGCAACCGGGTGAAGTGACACTCGCGCATCGAGGAGTACTTTTCCTCGACGAATTCCCCGAATTCCATCGGGATGTCGTGAACGCTCTGCGCGAACCGCTCGAGGATGCGCAGGTCTCCGTTTCCCGCGCCCGGGGCTCGGCGACGTTTCCCGCAAACTTCATGCTCATCGCCGCACTCAATCCGTGTCCCTGCGGAAAATACGGTACGCGCGATTGCCGTTGTATGCCGAATGCGATAGACCGCTACCGCCGGAAGATTTCCGGCCCCGTCGCCGACCGCATCGACATGTGGGCGCATGTGGGCGAAATGCCTCCTGAATCTCTCGCCGTAAAATTGAAGCGAGACAGGGGACAGACAGACCTCGTGCGGGCCAGGATACGGGAGGCGAGAGAGAGGCAGCGAAGCCGCTTTGAGGGAATCATGGGTGTTATGACGAATGCGGACATGGGACCGAAAGAAATTGAATCGCGCGCGGAGCTTTCCCAGGAAGCGGAGAATGCACTCGTTGGTGCAGCGCGGCACATGAAACTTTCCGCCCGTGGCTACCACCGCACCATCAAACTCGCCCGCACCATAGCCGACCTCGCCGCAAGTGACACAATCGAGACCAATCACATGCTCGAAGCACTTCAGTACCGTCAGCGAGAGCTGTAGGTATACGCCGTTTCCGCGGTATTCACCGGCTTCCGTTTCACGGACAAAACAACAGGTCCCTCAGTGATGGCCGCGGTCAGTACGAGGAGATGTCGCCGCCGCCGCTCGCATTTTCATCGAGCACGGCGTCTCCCGAATAGCGGATACTGCTTCCGCTCTGCGCGGTTGCTTTGAGTGTTTTTGTCGCCTGCACGTCCGCACGCGAACCGCGCGTCGCGGAGACGATAGCGTCCGAGATCTTCAAATCGGCTGCATCCGCATACGACCCGTCGGATACGGATACGTCCGCACTTTTCGTAACTCCCCGCAGACCCAGTCTTGAACCGTGCGATGCGGATGCGGTGAGCGAATCGATGTCGAGAGCGACGTCTATGTATGCCCCGTTCTCTGCCGAAACGCTGAGTTTCGGAGTCGCGGGAAGTGCATCCGCGCGAAGACTGCCGCCGTAGCGTACGCGCACGGATTCGATTGAACGGGCGGGAACTTCAAGCGTAAGGGCGGGACGGCTCGTGGTGCAGAAAAGACACGAGGAGTGTGTCACCGGCTTGAGTGCAAGCGTCAGTACTCCATCCTCGACATGCGCGTCGAACGAATCAAGGTACTGAGCACGCCCCGAGGCAGTAAGCGTTGCGGCGGTACTCGATGTCGCGACAATACGGACATCGGCACCCGACCCGATATCGATGGCCGCAAATGAATCGAGCGGGACAGTTTTTGACACCACCTGGTACGCGGGCAAGGTGCGTACAATCCGGTCATAGTTGGATATGACTGTTGCTGCGCCGAATCCCGAGACAAGCAGCGCGATGAACCACACGCCGAGAAGCATGAGTCCGGCCTGCATATACAGCACGCCGCGTTTTACGAGCAGCGACACTCCCGCGAAAAGAATAAAGAGGAGAGGGATAACGGCGACGAGTGTTACGCCGATGAGAACAATCCAATATGATGCACCGGGAAGGAGAGCACTGAGAGATACTTCGTCGGCAATCCACGTCGTGCCCGACATGAAAAATCCGCTCGCGACGAGCACCGCGACGACAAGTATGCCGGAACCAATCACAAACGCCGCACCGATAAGCACTCGGATACATCTGCCGAGCACGCGGAAAGGCGCGCTCAGCGCGCGGCCGAAATTCCGGGAACGGTTTGAGCGGAGTTCGACGATTCGTTCGTTCACCGTCTCACTCAGTGTCTCAAGTGTCACGGGCGTTCCCGTCATTTGAAGTTTCTGAGAAGCGGTTTTTGCCTCCGGGAGAACAATCCAAAGCACGACATAGATGAGAATTCCCACACCATTGAAGAGCGTGAGCGCGGCGAAGCCGAGCCGTACCCACAGTGTCTCGAGACCGAAGTACGCGGCGAGGCCGGAGCACACACCGGCAATTATGCGGTTATCGGCATCGCGATAGAGCTTTTTCTTTTCGCTTCCGGACGCGACGACAGCCGGTTCATCGTCTCCGAAATCTTCGATGCCGCCCATCTGCGCCGTCACCCGCGTAACCGTCGCGAACGTAATAACGTTCTCTTTCGACTCGTGAAGCTGTTCCGCGATACGCGTCTCGATATCCGAAACGATTTCATCTTTCGCCGCGTTGCTGTCGAAATGACGCTTCACCGCCGTGAGATACGCGTCGAGCGCGGCGTATGCGTCCTCCTCGACCGTAAAGAGCGTCTGCGCGATGCTTATCTGAAGTGCTTTTTTCATATTAGGTGCGTATAAGAGTGTTAATCGATTCAACCAATGATTTCCATGTTGTTTTCAGCTGGGAAAGCTTCTCCTTTCCGTTGGCCGTGAGCGTGTAGTATTTGCGCGGTGGTCCGGCGCTTGATTCTTTCCAGTCATAATCCAGAAGTCCGTCCGATTTGAGACGGCTCAGAAGCGGGTAGAGCGTCCCTTCGACCACAATGAGGTCCGCTTTTTTCAGTTCTTTGAGAATATCCGACGCATACACTTCACCGCGGGAAATAATAAGCAGCGTGCAGAATTCAAGCATGCCTTTCCGCATCTGCAGTTTCGCTTCCTCGTAGTTGCGGTTTTTATCCATGCGTACAATGTACATGATAGTACCTTGTCGCACAAGGTACCGTGTTGATAACCCTGCCGTGAGGAGAGGGCAGGGTACAATAGAGGTTACGTTCATGTTCCAGACAACGAAACACGCGCCCGGCGACACGTTTTTTATTATTTTCCTGGTGACCATTGCGGTCTCGAGAATATTCCTGCTCGTGCATCCGATACACAGTCCCATCCTGGGAGATTTTCACATGCATCACTATATGTACGGTCTCATTCTCCTCGCACTGGGACTCTCCTCACGCTCATTGCCCATCCTCGCCATGGGAGCGGGACTTTTCGCCGACGAAATACCGATACTTCACAATATCAATGCAAAAAGTTTCGGCGATTACTTTGCTTTTACATCCATGGTTGAGGTGCTCGCCGTTATCGTCATTGTCTTCTGGCTTCGGCACTACCTCGTCATGCCGCTGCAGCGACGCTACCGCCGGGGCCGCTAGATGCGGTCTTTGTGCTCGGAGAAGAAAACATGCTTCCTGTCGAGGCCGAGAGGTTTCAGCCGGCGCACGATAAAATCGTTCATCTCCTTTTCTGATTTGAAATTGACGACTTTATTGTTGTCGATAACGGCCCACTGACCGATTTCACGCAGGACATCTATCTTATTGAATACGAGATGCGTGACACCGTTCATCCGTACCGCGCGCTCGAGTGTCTGCATGTTCATCCAATTGCACTGGCGGCGGCGGCCCGTCGTTGAACCGAACTCCTCCCCGATGTCACCCATTTTGTTGAACACGTCGCCTTTTGGCTGAAATTTTTTACTGCCGACATACGTCTCGTATATTTTTGCGACACCCCACACGTTGCGTACGGAGGTTGCGGGAAGACCGTTGAGGAGCGCACCGGCTGTCGTACAATGACTTGAAGTGACGAACGGGTAGTCGCCCCAGTCGATGTCGAGCCCGAAACCCTGCGCACCCTCAGCGAGAATCCGGACATCCTTGCCTCTTTCGTACCACTCCTTGTACATATCGATGAGATACGGTTGCAGCCTTTTCACACTGTCGGCGCGTACGCCCGTGCGGCCGTACTTGTCACGGTACGCCGGGCCGTTCCCGCGGCCGGTGGTCCCGATTTTGGCGCCTTTTTGTTTATCCTCGTCTTTGTGTTTCTGCGTGATGACGTGCGTGTTCTCGGCGACGAATATTTTTCCTTTCGTCTTCACGCCGCCCGCTTCGAGCTCCTGTATTTCGCGGAAGAGCTGGTCAGGGTCGAGGACGCAACCCGAACCGATGATGCTCTTTACGCCGAAAAAGACACCTGCGGGGATGTGGTGCGTCACGAACTTCTTTCCTTTGTGAAAAATGGTATGACCCGCGTTGCATCCGCCGTTGTAGCGGAGGACGTGCGTGTATTTCTGCGTCTTGGAGAGATAGTGGGAAACCTTACCCTTACCGCAATCACCGTACTGAAGGTCGACGATAACGTCGAGTGAAATTCCCATGGCTGCCTCATGATAGCAGCCCCGAAAGAATCGGCAAATGGAGCCGTTTAGACGAAGAAGCGCAGGAGAAACATCGCTGCCTGAAGAAAATCGTTCATGGTGTTAGAAAGGATTCCGTATGCCGTCGCGGATTTCGAAGTGGACGTGCGGCCCGGTGGATTTTCCGGTTGTACCTACGTAACCGATGACCTGGCCCTGTACGACATGCTCACCGTCGTATGCCGAGACTCTCGACATGTGTGCGTAGAGCGTCTGCGAACCGTTGCCGTGTTGAATGACGACGTAACTTCCGTAACCGCCGTTGTACCCGCCTGATTTCGCGACGATGACATCGCCCGTTGCGGAAGCCATGATAGGCGTGCCTGAAGGCGCAGCGAGGTCGACGGCGTTATATCCGTGGATGCCCTGCGTCTCGGTGTAGTTCGACACGGGCGCCGCATAGTAGCCGATTTGAATTACCGAACCGACCGGGCCGACATTGTGCGCAGGCTCATAAATCGAGGTGGTCGCTTTTTTCTTCGTAGTCGTCTTGGCGACAGGGACCTGTACCGTCATTTCGCCGTCGGGAATGATGATATCCGTGCCTGCCGTGAGCTCTGAGCCCTCGATGGCATTCGCATTGCTGATTTCCGTCGCATCAGCGTCAAATTTTTTCGCGACGGACGCAAGCGTATCGCCCTTTTTCACGGTGTACTTCACACCGGTCACCGGAAGGATGGTGAGCTTCTGTCCGACGGTGAGACTCGAGCTTCCGGAGAGGTCGTTCGCCCATCGGATGGTGTTCTGAGAGACGTTAAAAAGCTTCGCGATAGCGGCAAGCGTATCGCCTTCGCGGACGATGTAGACGCTGATGGTCGCGCTCTTCGGCTTTTCGATATCCGCGAGCGTACCCGACGGACCTTCTTCAGGAACGAGGGCTGAATCGTCGACAATCGTAATGTCACCACCGCCTCGGGCGGGGGTGGGGTCGAGGTTCATCGCAGGCTTGAGGGCGGCGACGGATTGGATGCTTCCCGAGCCCGTGAAGGACTGCGCATTTGCGATATTACCCTTGATTGAAGCGATGATAACGCTTAAAACCGAAGCCCGCGCAACGGCGGGCAAAAACGTCCCCACGACGAGCATGAGTGATATCAAAGAGACGGCAGGTGTGACGAATCGGCTCCTTCTGTATGTCCTCCCGGATAACGGCACCCGGGTATCCTGTTTTTTTCCTGCAATAGGCGTTTTTAACGGCCTTTCGAACTCGAGAAAGAGGGCATTAAACCCGCATTTCTGTTTTATCGAGACTTATAGCCGTTTTTTACCAATGGCACGGGCAGTCAGGCTGGAATTTGGCTTAAAACCTCATTATTTTGAGACTTTCGCCTTCAGGAATATTCCGTAGATACCACTGGTCCATTCACCCTAGCCCACCCCACTTTCATAGTCAATTCATACTATTCTCGGCGAGGGGATAACCCTTTTGTCAAAAAAGCGACCCTTCGCGCAAAAACACCGAAATTTCCTTATCTTAAGCCATGGTATAGTCATCCGATGTCGTACTTGGAAGGCCTCAACGAGCGTCAACGGGAGGCCGCGGAGTGCCTCTCTGGACCCCTTTTGATAGTCGCGGGTGCCGGTGCCGGCAAAACGAAGACCATCACACATCGGATTGCCCACCTTATCGAAAAAGGAGTGGCACCGAGGCATATCCTCGCAGTCACTTTTACCAACAAGGCGGCGGCGGAGATGCGGGAGCGGGTAAAAAAGCTCATTCCGGAGGGCCAGGGCACTCCGTTCGTCTCGACGTTCCACGCGCTCGGAGTCCGGCTCTTGAGAGAATTCCACGAGGACGCGGGACTTGCCCGAGCGTTCACCATCTGGGACCGCGATGACTCCGTGCGTGCCATAAAAAGCGCTCTTGAGAGACTCGACATCCAGCAGTGGAAGCCGAGTGCGATTCTTTCCGCAATATCCAGAAAAAAGGGGGACGGGGTATCTGTGTCCGAGTACCTGGAGTCGGCACGGACATTCCGCGAGCGCGCGGTCGCGGATGCCTGGGTCATATATGAGAAGGCGCTGAGCGACGAAGATGCTCTCGACTTCGACGACCTGCTTTTCAGGACACTGCGGCTCTTGCGTACGTCCGAGCGTGTCCGGTCTCTTTTGCAGAACAGGTGGACGCACATCACCATCGACGAGTACCAGGATACGAACAAGGCGCAGTATGAGATAGCGGCGCTCCTCGCAGGTGAGGCCAAGAACATCTGTGTGGTCGGCGACACCGACCAAAACATTTATTCCTGGCGCGGCGCGGACCTCGGACACCTCCTCGAATTCGAGCAAGCGTTCCCGGGAGCGAAAGTCGTTACGCTTGAGCAAAATTACCGCTCTACACGGACCATACTTTCCGCGGCGAACGGCGTTATCGAGAAAAATCTGCGCCGCAAACCGAAAATACTTTTTACGGAGAAGGAGACGGGGGAGCCTATCACGCTCTACGGCGGTGTGAACGAGATGGACGAGGCATGGTTCATCGCGCAGAGCATCGCCGCACTTATGGATGCGCGCATGCCGCCGAAGGAAATCGCCGTGCTCTACCGTGAAAATTTTCAATCCCGTGCGATAGAGGAAGCGATGCTCAACTTCGGCATCCCGTACCGTGTTTTGGGCACGCGGTTCTTTGACCGCAAAGAGGTGAAGGATACGCTCTCATACCTGCGTGCGGCACTCAACCCGAAGAATAAAATAGACCTCGGCAGAATCGTCGCAGTTCCGCCGCGCGGCATCGGCAAGGTCACGCTCGACAAGCTCATCGCGGGGCTAGACGATACATTGCCCGCCGCAGCACGGGCAAAAGTCGCATCGTTCCGCGACTGTCTTTCAAAAATACAGAAAGCGATAACGGTACTTCCCACATCCGAAGCCGTCGCGTATGCGGTCGAAGTATCCGGCATGGAAACAATGTACAAAGACGACGAAGACGGGAAGGAGCGGCTCGGCAACATCAGGGAACTCGTAAACTTCGCGGCACGCTTCGACAGCGAGGAATCGCCCGCCGGAATCGAGCACCTTCTGGAAGAGGCGGCCTTACAAAGCGACCAGGACCAGCTTGAAGATGCGAACAATGCCGTATCACTCATGACAATCCACGCATCGAAAGGCCTCGAGTTCGACGCCGTATTCGTGACGGGTCTTGAGCAGGGCCTCTTTCCTTCCGTCCGCGAGAGCGAAGGGAGGGATGAGGAAGAGGAGCGCAGACTTTTTTATGTCGCTCTGACGCGGGCGAGGAAGCGCCTTTTCTTAACGTACGCAGGGCAACGCATGAAATACGGCTCGCGCGAATTCACTCTCCCGTCGGAGTTTCTGGAAGACATTGACGCGCGGCTCATCGATGTAAAGCAGCGCAAACGCTCTCTCTTGGACGACGAAGATGTCATCAGGTAGGGTATACCCATGAAACGGTCCGGTGCCCGATTGGGACAACACTTTCTCAAACACGCGTGGGCGGCGCGCGCGCTCGCACATGCGGTAGGCGTACAGTCGGGAGAGACAATCCTCGAAATCGGCCCCGGCAGAGGGATTCTCACGCGCGAGTTGCTCACGCTCGGGCCCGTTGTTGCGATAGAGAAAGACGAGGCGCTTGTCGCACTCTTGAATGAGACATTCTCCGAAGAAATCGCGATCGGCAGACTCACAATAGTCCCCGCTGATATCCGCGATATCACTCCCGCAAAACTCGGGTTGAAAGGCTATGTTCTCGCAGCGAACATTCCGTACTACATCACCGGAGAAATTATCCGGCAATTCCTCGAGAGCGAGCCGCAGCCGCGTGCGATGGCATTGCTCATTCAGAAAGAAGTCGCGCAGCGCATCACTTCGAAAACCGAGAGTATCCTTTCGCTTTCGGTAAAAGCGTACGGCACGCCGAAAATCGCCGGCAAAGTGCCGCGTTCGCATTTCTCACCTCCGCCGAACGTCGACTCCGCAATCCTTGCGGTCACGGATATTTCAAAGAAGTTTTTTGAAACAACGCGGGAGGAGGATTTCTTCAAAGTCGTGCGGACGGGTTTTGCATCAAAACGTAAGTTTCTCGCGAACAACTTATCGGTCGTATTCGAGAAAACAACTGTCACCGATGCACTCCAAAAAGCGGGCATCGCGGAAAAGGCGCGGGCGGAAGACGTACCGCTTGAGAAATGGAGAGGGCTCGTACGGGTTTTGACCTCACAGGAATAGTCTCGTCGGTATAGTCGGGAGCCTCACAGATAATTCGCTCGCCGTCGCGCTCCGGCTCTCGTCTCAGTAGGTCACTACTGAGACGAGCCCATCATCGCGATGTTGATTCCGGGGTACGTGATGAGCGGAACGATGGAGACGAGGCAGAAGTACGGAGCGGCTGTGAGGCCGAGGAGCCATTGACCCGAATGACTCGGGGGACCGAAGCGATACGTCCGTGTTCCATAACTCCAGATGTAATCGCCCGGAACCGGCGGGCCGATGCGTGCCCAAATAACTCCGTTTGAACAATTGATGACCTGCCCGATCTGACCGCCGAACGGAAACGCAAACGCGGCGAAAGGGAAGAGGAGTGCTACGACACATGCACCGACCGAAGCACGTCGAATCATGTATCTATTGTATCATTCACGTATGCCGCAGCCGGAGAATGTGACATTGCAGAAAGAAGTGCACTCAAAAACACTTCTCAGTTCGCACCCTCTTGCGATTGCGCTTACGGTTACGGTTCTCCTGTTTCTTGCGGGCAGCACCATCCTCGCGCAGCGCGCGGGCACACAGTCACCACAGGAACCGCAAGTGTGGACCAATACCGCCTTCACGCTCACGAGCCCCACGTTCACTCCGGAATACACACCCGTTCAAACATCTCCGGACATAACGACCGCAACGGATACGGGCACGGTTCCGCTCTACACGTATTCGCCGCCGGTTTCGACGACCCCGAAAGGCTCAAGCGACGTGGACTTCGAAACCTTTTTGACGCACATGCTCTCATCTTCCGGCACATACACGACCGGTACCTCCACGGTGAATGCGGGTACCGACGCGGACATTCAGAGCGTCTATGCGCTTATTCCGAAAGGACTCATAAGCACTTCAACGACGCGAAAAATGACGGCTTCTCAGGAAGAACTCTACGCGTACGGCAACGCCGTCGGAACCATCGTCAAGGATTTCGATGCGGTACATCCTGATGAGCTTAAAATCCTCTCGGCCCAGGCGGCTGACCGCACGAACCCTGCGAAGGCGCAGGCACTCCGCTCTCTTGGGGAAGACATCGCCGCTGTCGGCGTCCGCATACGCGCAATCAAAGACGTGCCCGAAGCTGCGCGCGCCGTTCACGACGCTCTCTCGCAGAGTTACGTGGATATCGGAAAGAAACTGTCGGGCATCGCGGACGCAAGCGGAGATAAAGCGGCTCTCGAAGCGATAAAGACCTACAACGCCGCGGCGGATACCTTTACAGAAAATTACATCGCGCTCGCGGTCGTATTTTCCGTTTCCGGTGTTTCATTTTCTTCCACTGACGGAGGGAGCGCCTTCATGTTTTCCGGATCCGGCGGCCTCTAGGGAAGAGAGCGGTGTTTTTCTTTTTTCGTTGTGGGTAGCGACAAATCGCGATTGCCGCAGGAGGTATACTTGAAGCGTGCGTGTATTCCATCACATTCCTCTGACGCCTCTCAATATACTCGCGTCCTGTTCGATTATCGGGCTTTTGGCTGTTGTCGGTTTCAAAGTTTCCGCGCCCCTGCGTGCGCACGCGCCCGTCACGGCTACCGCCTCTACCACCGCCCCGCAGATTCCGGGCGCAGCGACCAGTCCCTCCTGGCAGCAGGAGATGACGCTTCTCGGACTCGCGACCTCAAGCGGGCCTGTAGCCGGAGATGAGGACCCGGTCGGCATGATTGCACCTCAGGTTCTCGCGCAGCTCGTCGGTGAGTACCAAGGTCTTCAGCAATCAGGCACCTTCAATAAGGACAGCGCATCCGCAGCCGCGGAGAGAATCGCGCCGAACGTGAAGGCGACGGTGCCGTACACACCGTATACACCGGAAGATATTTCGACCGATTCTGATTCTTCATATGCGCGCATGCTGACGTATCGGAACGACATGCGCACCGCACTCACGCCGCTTCTCGACAATACCCGCGCGGAATATGAAATTTATGCGGATTTTGTGGCAACGGGGGACGCCGCATATCTGCGGGAGCTCCACAAAGCGGCGAAAAATTATTCAGACGCGGCGGCGGCGGCGGCGCACATCACGGTTCCTGCTGACATCGCACAGACGCATCTCGACACCGTGAATGCGCTCGTGCATTTTTCCGCGACACTTCTTTCAATGACAGTCCACGCGGACGACCCCATAGCGTCAGTCGCGCTCATGCGTACGTACAATACCTCCGAACTCGCAGTGGTTGATTCCTTCGACAGGCTCGCGAAATACCAGCGCATGAAACAGCCATGAGAACTTCCCGGACATACGCATTGCTCTCCGTCGCTCTTGCGGTGTACGCAATGCCGCTTCTTGCCTCTGCGCAGGCAAGCAATTACCAGTACGCCCGGGACGGTGTGCTCGGCTGCAGCGCCGGACAATACGGCGGAAGCCCCGGTACGACCGCGGCAATCGGCAGTATCTACGTCCCCGTCTTTGATGCCGCAGTCACCTTAAACACCGGCGTTCTCATTTATAAAGAATGTATTCTGCGGGGCATCGTTGACCGTATGCGAGAAAACATGACGGCATCGACGATAAAAGGAGGGGTTATCTCTTTCAATTCAGGGCGCACAACCACCGACGCGAACGGCAATATCATCCAACAGCCTCTCTTCCCGACGAACCTCAAGCAGGACAAGGTTGTCGAAACAGACCGCGTCATCGCAAAAGATTTGAACCCGGACGGGAGCATCAAGTCGGGCGGACTCTACAGCAACATTAACCCCGCTTTCCGGGACGTTGTCGCGCGCGCCGCAGTACGGGGCTACTACCTCTCGACGCGTCAGCCGAATAGCGACCTCACGTGCTCATACAGCGACGTTACAGCCGCAATCAACGGCTCGCCGCAATCCGTATGGGACGCGCTCGATGCATTTAAGAATCCCGCATGCTCGCCGATTCTCGCGTACCAACTCGCTAATCAGCACCTGAAAGACAGCGTGAGCACGGCTCTCAGCGACATGATTATCAAACTGAGCTGGGGAAACGGCATCTATGACATCGCTGCGCCCGACGCGAACGGCGACCTGATTACGAAGACGCCCGCCCGGTTCATCGGCTCCGGCATGGAGCAGCTCCTCGAATCCGGTTTCAACCAACAACAGAGCGCAAACGACGTGGACCAGATGGTGGGCTCACTTTTTGCCGGCATGACGACCGCCGTCATCAGCGACAACCAGGGTCTCGCGGGTCTCACCCAGTCAACCGGCGGCCTGCCCTCGTATCTCGACCGGGTCATCAGCGAAGCACAGGCCGGCCTCAGACAAGCCGTTTCAAATGCGGCGCTCGCGATTCTTACCGCTTCTCAAAAAATTGAAAAGGCGTACGGAGACACCATGCGCGCAATAGACAAACTTCTCACCGACACACAGAACAATTTCAAACAGGCTGAGCGTGTGTGCTGGGAAAACATCGTTCAACGGACGTGCGCAACAGTGCTGAAAGCCGATAACACATGTACGGCTCCCGCGGGTGCCTGCACAACTGACCCGACTACAGGCGTCCAGACATGTCCGAAAGGGGACGAGATTAAAGTTTCGACGTCCACAATTTACTCTCAAGCGGCAATTGCAAGCTCTCCGGTCTTCAGCGTTGCGGCGACCGTAAAACAAAACATCACCATCTCGGATAATGCCATGGTGCTCTTCGCGCAATTGATAGCGAGTGTTTCCGGCACTTCGTCGGCGGGAGCACAGAGTCTCGCACTTCAACAGCTGGACCAGCTCGTGGGTCAGAAACTCCTCCATACCCAGCAGGACCTCGATACGGCGGGCGCAACACAGAAATCGATTCAGCAGTCAATATCAACGCTCGTTGAACAGATTACGCATTCGTGGAACGGTGACGCCTCTGACGGCACCGCCGGGGTGATTCCGTTCAACGGGGTGTACCCGCCGCAGAGCGCGGCTGACATCGTCGGATGGTGCAATTACAACAACAACTCCGCCGGAACCGCGAGCATACAGAAATGGATAGCAAAGTGGAAGAAATAACGGGTATGACCTTCGCATCATTCTCAGGAGCGCGCGCCAGCTTCACAACACGCACCCTCGTAACACTCCTGTGCGCGAGCATGCTCCTCCTCTCATTCCCGGCAATCTCATCAGCGCAGGCGGCAGCTTCGACCCCGCCGGCCGGTCAAACACAACCCGTAGACACTTCCTGCAGTCTCTACAGTCCGAGCACGTGGATATACGGGTGCTTCTGGGCACCGGTACTCAGCGCCCTCGGAGCATTGTTCCTCTCGATGGGCATCATATTCCTTCAGCTTGCGGGGCTCACATTCAATACGCTCGTGTCGTGGGTCATCATCAAATTCGCCGAAACGCTCGGGTCCGGCGGACTGAATATCATGACCGCAATCGACAACGGATGGACCGTATTCCGGGATTTTTCAAACATACTCATCATCGGCATGTTTGTGTTTATCGCTATCTCGATCATTCTCGGTATCAAGGAATTCGGACAGAAAAAGATGATCGCGAACGTGCTCATCATCGCGGTCCTTATCAACTTCAGCCTGCTGTTCACAAAAGTTATCATCGACTTCTCCAACTTCACCGCATTTCAGATATATCAGCAGATGGCGAAGAGCTCCACAGGCACATTTGACCTCACGTCGAGCTTCCTCAAGCCGATGAAAATAACGAGCGTGTTCGATTCGTACGCTGCCGTTCGCGCCATCGCAGACGGGCAGGGGGGCTCCGCAGTAACGGCGCTCATGTACGGAATAGTCGGAGGGCTCATGCTCTTCGGAGTGGCTATCGTACTTTTCTACGGATGCTTCCTCATCGCCTCCCGCGCGATACTTTTCATCATCCTTATGCTTTCTTCTCCGCTGGCTTTCGCCTCGTTCCTCATTCCGAATTTTGCGAAAGGGGACTTCGGGTGGAGCGGCTGGTGGAAGAGCCTCCTCAACAGCGCCGCGTTCGCGCCGCTCATCATGCTCTTTCTCGCGGCCTCTCTCTCGATAATATCCTCCGCGAGCAAGGTCGCAGGAACGGGCACGCTCGGCGCTCTCATCCAAAACCCCGCCTCGCAGTCCACCGGTGATGTATGGAAAATAATATTCATCTACCTCCTCGGCACCGGGCTTCTTTTCATTTCATTCCGGCTCTCAAGCAGTTTTGCGGGCTCCATCAGCGGCTTCAACCTCGCACAGGCTATAGCCGCGTCGCCGCTCACGCAGGGTGCACGGTTCATAGCAGCGCCCATTCTCAAGAACACGCGCGGTCGTTTTGCCCTCAATGACTCCAGCAGGCTCGCGAAAGAATCCAAGCAGGCGAGCCTTGACGCGGGTCTTGCGGCGACAGCCGCATCGCAATTCAGCGCCAAGGCCGACCGTCTGGCCCGCGCAGGCGACCACGCAGGCGCATTTAAATTCAACCAGGACGCTGAGGCACAGAAGCGTCTCGCGCTTGCGAAACAGCACGATGCGGCGCATTTGGCGGAGGAGGCCGCGAAGAAAGCGAAAGTCGCCGACAGCAAATTCAACCTCATGGACAGCGCAGGCGCCAAAGCACTTACGAAAGCAGTGGGACTCAAAGGGTTTGCAGCCGGCGAATCATCCAAGGGCGCGACCAGTTTCAAGAAGGATATGGAGGAGGTCGGTAAACACGCCGCCGAAATTGCGGAGAAGTCAAAAATCGGCGACGCCGAAAAAGAAGAGGCGCGCCGGCACGCAACGGATGAGAAGGAGCGCGAACTCGAAACCCGAAGAGCCGCGCGTGATGACGCGGCGAAAAACCTCGCCGCCCAAAATGCGATTAAGGACCAGCTCGAAAAGACCCGCGACGAAATACACAAGCAGGTGGAGAGCGTCCCCGAAGTCCAGAAAGGCATCGCGGAGGTCGCGGCGGCTTCGGCAAGCAAGGCCGCAGCGGAGAGTGCGGGCACCGGAAGAATAAGCAGTATCGAGGCACGGATTCAGGCGGAGAGAGACCCTACGGCACAGTTGAGACTGCATGAGGAACTCGCATCAGCCAAGGGCGCGCACACCGTGGAAATGAAGCAGCAGGAGAGCAGAATTAGCGATGCGCAGAACAGATTGAGTAATCTGAAGGCACAGGTCGGCGGTAGGCCGCTCTCAGATGCCGAAAACGCACTGCAGGCGGCAAAGACGAAATTCGATGCACTCAAAGCAAAACGCGATGAATCGTTCCGTGAAGTTGAGATTCTCGAGAAAAATATCAAAGACGACACCAAGAATCTTCAGAAGACAATTATTGCGCAGGCCGGAGAAGCCAGTACCGCCGCAGCAGGTCTCATCGGCCGGGCGGAGAATCACCCGGTATTGAACAAAGTGCCGGGCGTAAGCTACGCGCTCGACAAACTCGGCTCGAATGCCGCTGCTGCCGACGCGGCCCGTAGCGCCTTCAAGAAGAAACAGGGTTCAAACGCGCGCCTGAGCGAGCTTCTGAAAAATGTTGACCGTGAAGAGGCCGCGCCGCCCGCAGCCGAGCCCCCGGCGCACGGATAATGAATATGGATGAAAACCAATTGAATGCACAGCTCGCTGAACGGTTCAAAAGCCTGCCGAAGGTTGTCCGCGACGCCATACTCTCCGCAGATGTCGAGAAGCATATGCGCGCCCTCGCCGAAACGCACAATCTGCACCTCGACCAGTGGTCGTCTCTTGAAAACGAAGTCATGCTTACGCTGCTCGGATTCCAGCCGACGGAAGAGCTCTCACAGAACCTCAAGCAGCATGTCGGACTCGACGACGCGCTCGCCGCTTCGCTCGCCGACGACGTGTCAAAAACAGTATTTCAACCTATCCGCGCGGAATTGGAGAAGGAGCTCAAAGTGCCCGAACAAGTCCCCAAGAATGATTCGGCAAGCGAGCCTGCGCCTCAGGCACCTGTACCTGTTGCCGCAGCTCCGGTTATTGCGGCAACACCGCCACGACTGCCGCCTGAGACCAAGGCAGAACGAGCTCCCGCACCCGCCGCATACGGCACATCAGTACCAAGCCACGAAAGAAAGGAGATAGAGGGTGACCCGTATCGCGAACAAGTGAAATAACACCGCCTACCGCGCACGCGAGACTGTATAATGAGTGGGATGCAATTTCAGGTCCCTCAATTTATCGAGGTGGAGGACAAAATCTTCGGACCGTTCACCTTTAAACAATTCATTTTCATTGCGGGAGGCTTGGGCACCTCGTATTTGCTCTGGCGCGCACTGCCGCTTTTTATCGCAGGACCGCTTATTCTGGCTATCGGAGGAGCTACCGTCGCGCTCGCGTTCGTCCAGTACAACGGCCGCCCCTTTCTGATGGCGATGGAATCTGCCTTCTACTACATGCTACGCACAAAACTGTATCTCTGGAACAACGAGGCCCGGAAGCGGACTGCGCCTAAAGCTGTTGAGGCAAAGGCAGCGGCGCCTGTGTACATGCCGCATCTTTCCGACTCAAAACTGCACGACTTGGCGTGGTCACTGGATATAAAAGAGCGTATCGCGGGCGGCATCACCGACGAGGACGACAACGCGGCGCGGTCGATTACGGGAATACGGGTGCCGGAAGAAATACTAAGTCACACGCGACGATAATATGCCTTTACAAGAAACAACATCCAGCCCGCGCTCCAACAAGAAATCAACTCAGGAGTTTGTTCCGATTTCGGAAGTCCGTAACGGTGTTGTTATTATGAAAGACGGCAGCCTCCGTGCCATTCTTCTCGCATCTTCCATAAACTTTGCACTCAAATCGGAGGACGAACAGACTGCGTTCATCGTACAGTTCCAGAACTTCCTGAACTCTCTGGACTTTTCCGTACAAATATTCGTGCAGTCACGCATGCTCGACATCCGACCGTATATCGCGACTCTCGAAGCGGCCTACAAAGAGCAGCTCGACGACCTTATGCGCATTCAGATTCGCGAGTACATCGAATTCATCAAGAGCTTCACCGAAGCGGCAAATATCATGACAAAAAATTTCTTCCTCGTCGTACCGTATTCACAACCCGCGCTCACAAAAACGGGCGGGGCCCTTTCAATGCTGCAGTTCGGCAAGAAAAACACCTCGTCGTCGGATTCCAACAAGTCGTTCGAGGAGCAGGTGTCGCAACTCGAGCAGCGCATTTCCATCGTGCAGCAGGGGCTCGTGCGCACCGGCGTGCGCACCGTACAACTCGGCACAGAGGAGGCCATCGAGCTTCTGTATAAAATGTTTAATCCGGGCGAAGAAGGGAAGCCCATGACGCTTGAGCAACAATAATATGGCATTTACCGACTTACTTCCGTTTGGAAAAAAGAAAATGGAGTCGCCGAACGTGCTCCCGGTTCTGCCCGACGAGATTTACCACACCGGCGTACTCGACCTGCAGGACGTCATCGCGCCGCACGCGCTCCAAATATCGTCCCATGAACTCGACCTCGGCGAGAAAATCGCGCGGACATTTTTCGTCATCTCATATCCGCGCTTTCTCACGACGGGATGGTTCGCCCCCATCATCAACATGGACAAGGTGCTTGATATTTCCATCTTCATTCACCCGATGGATACGAACGAAATGCTCAGAAAATTCCAGAAAAAAGTCGCAGAAATACAGAGCCAGATAGCGACACGCGAGGAAAAGGGAATGGTCCGGGACCCGATGCTCGATACCGCCTACGGCGACCTTGAACAGCTCCGCGACAACCTCCAGCAGGCACAGGAGCGCATTTTCGATGTTGGTTTGTACATGACTCTCTACGGCGCCAACCGCGAGGAGATAGACAAGGTGGAGAGCGAGGTACGCTCCGTACTCGAGTCACGTCTCGTGTACATCCGGCCCGCGCTCTTCCAACAGGAGCAGGGCTTCCGCTCGGTACTTCCGCTCGCAAACGACGAACTGAACGTTCACACGAAGCTCAACTCCGCCCCGCTGTCATCAATTTTTCCTTTCATCTCGTTCGACCTCACATCCGACAGGGGAATTCTCTACGGCATCAACAGGCACAATTCATCACTCATACTCTTCGACCGTTTTTCTCTTGAAAACTACAACTCTGTGACGTTCGCAAAGTCAGGCGCCGGAAAATCCTACACGACAAAGCTCGAAATTTTACGTTCGCTGATGTTCGATACCGAGGTTATCGTCATCGATCCTGAGCGCGAATACGAATATCTCGCGGAAACAGTCGGCGGACGCTACTTCAACATCTCGCTCTCGTCTGAACACCATATCAATCCGTTCGACCTCGCCGTGCCGCGCGAAGACGAGAACCCGTCCGACGTCCTCCGCAACAACATCATCACACTCGTCGGCCTTTTCCGCATTATGCTCGGCGGACTCTCTCCGGAAGAAGACGCCATCATCGATAAGGCCATCACCGAAACGTACGCTCTCAAGGACATCACGCCGGATGCGAACTTCGCACTCGTCGAACCGCCGCTCCTTTCGGACTTCGAGCTCGTTCTTTCGGGCATGGAAGGCTCCGAATCATTGGTGCAACGTCTCTCAAAGTACACGAAAGGCACGTGGTCCGGCTTTATGAACCGCCCGACGAACGTCGACATGAACAAAAAGCTTGTGGTCTTTTCCGTTCGCGACATGGAAGACGACCTCAAGCCGGTTGCGATGTACATCATCACGCACCACATCTGGAACGTGGTGCGCAAGGAGCTGCGCAAACGCCTTCTCGTCATCGACGAGGCATGGTGGATGATGAAAGCGCAGGATACGGCGTCATTCCTCTTCGGCATCGCAAAGCGAGGCCGCAAATACTATCTCGGACTCTCAACCATCACACAGGACGTGAATGACTTCCTCCAGTCTCCGTACGGAACCGCAATGATAACGAACTCATCCATTCAAATGCTTTTGCGCCAGTCGCCGACATCGGTCGACCTCGTCCAATCGACATTCAAACTTTCAGACGAGGAGAAATACCTGCTCCTTGAATCTGATGTGGGGGAGGGTATTTTCTTCGCCGGCCTCAAGCACGTCGCCATCAAGGTCATCGCGAGCTACACCGAGGACCAAATCATCACATCTGACCCTTCGCAGATTCTCGCCATTAAAAAGGCGAAGCAGGAGCTCGAAACAGCGACCGAGGTGCCGCTCCCGCCGCCTCCGCAAGCGGCTCCGCCCGTACCCGCGGCTCCGGCGGGCACTGCCCCTGCGGCGCAAGCAGCACCCGCTGTTCCGACCCGCGCGCCTGAGCCACCGGTGCCGAACATATGAGCCATCAGAAGCGGATTGGTCCTGCTAACGCTTTTCTCCTCATCGCATTCGGAGTGATTCTCGACGGAGTTCAATTTTTCTCGGAGTTCCTCTTTATCGGGTTCATTCTCGACCCGATCATCAGCATTATGGCCACGATTATTTACGTCGTATGGCTTTCTCACTACAACGTGTGGATGTTCAGCGGGAAAAGAGGTTGGGCAGGATGGTCGTCACTTCTGGTCGGCATGGTTCCCGGAATCGACGGCATCGCTCCGGAGTGGACTTTTTTCTCAACCTACGCCGTCATCAAGAACAGGGAGGACACTTCGACGGTATAATAGGCGCATGTGGTCACGACCGGTAATGCGACACGAGGGTATTGCTGTGCTTTTGTTTACCGTTGCTACGCTCCTTTTTCTGAACTCAGCATCCGTCGCACGCGCACAGCAGTCCATTCCCGGAGCCGACACGGCATTCTCGATTTCACTTTCTCCCGCGCAGCCGGCACCGGGGGACAAAGTCACGCTGACTCTTTCGAGTCCTTTGTACGACGTCGACCAGGCTGATATCACCTGGCGGGCAGACGGCAAAACGGTGCTGCAGGGTGTCGGAGAAAAGACCGTGACTGTCACCGCCGGCGCTCTCGGAGAACAAACCGTTGTGACCGTTGAAATCGCAACAGACAGCGTTGACACGTCCGTACGCACATTCGTTACCTCGAGTGCGCTGGATATTCTATGGGAATCGGATTCGTACGTTCCTCCATTTTACGACGGGCGCGCCCTGCCATCGGCACGTTCACACGCCCGGCTTCAGGCGATACCGTATCTGCCGAAATCCGGCGGAGGATTTTACAGCGCATCTGAACTCACCTACACCTGGAAAGAAAACGGCGCGACGATAGTGAATCTGTCCGGGAAAGGGAAGTCCTCCGCGACACTCCCTTCACCGGATTTATTCGGTGACTACGTGGTGTCGGTACTTGCGACGTCTCCCGACCGGTCCGTCTCGGGCACCTCACAGGTACGGATTGCGTCCGTTGAACCCGCTCTTGTACTCTACCGGGACCATCCTCTCTTCGGCATGGAGTACTTTGACGCGCTCTCGGCAACGACATTCATCAACGAAAACGAAATGACGTTTGCGGTCGTGCCGTATTTCGTAAACACGCGCTCACTCACCGCCGCGCGACTCACGTACGCATGGCAAATCAACGGAAAAGTCGTCCCTTCCGACGAGACACGGCCGGACGAACTCACCATAAACGCGGGCTCGACGGGAGGTATCGCGCAAATTTCACTGTCGCTTACTGATACGCAAAACCTGTTCCTCGACGCCCGCGGGGGATGGGCCGTTACATTCGCAAAAGGCGGAGGAGCAGGAGCCGGTACGGGAGCCCCCGCGGATATTTTCCACGGCAATCAATAAACACCATGAGAACTACCTCGCACATCGTTCAATTCATTCTCGCCGCAGTGATTGTTATTGCGGTCGGCGGCCTCACAGGCTGGTATTATTTTATTCATCACCAAATCGCGAACACGGCCGCTTCCGATGCTGCGAGAGGGACAAATACTCCCTCATTCGGAGGCAGCACGGGAAGTACATTTCAAAACTCATCCGGCTCTATCGGCACGGACACGACTGACCAAAACGAATCTTCGTCCGGACAGAAGGCCGCGCCACAGCTCTGGCACGTAACAAAAAGCCCTGTCGCAGGTTTCGGATTCGCCTCTACGACTCCCGGGCTTTACTACGCGGAAGTCTCGTCCGGCAACATACTCCAGGCCGACCCGAGAACGAGCGCGAACGACCGTCTGACCAATACGCTCATGCCTAAAGTCTACGAGGCGCACTTTTCAACTGACGGCTCGGCCGTTTTCCGGCTCGCGAACGGAAACACACTTCAGACATTCGCAGGAGTCCTTGCGTCAACGACCGAGACGATTGACTCGACATCCACACCGCGCACATTAAAAGGCCTCTATCTTGCGGAGGACATCGCATCTATCTCCGTCGCCCCCTCGCGCTCACTTGTCTACGCTCTCATGAACCCTGACGGCGGGAGCGTTATCGTACGCTCGGACTGGACGGGTGCCTCACAAAAGACTCTTCTTTCCTCAGCGTTGTCGGGATGGAATATCTACACTCCCGAAGACGGCACAGTGGTGATCGTCCAGAAGCCCGCGGACAACGTTGCGGGATTCGCATACACACTCGGCACGTCGGGAACGCTCTCATCGTATGTACGCAACGTCCCGGGACTTACTGTTCTCCCGCGCACGGGCGGCGCGCGCCTCTATGGCTCTGCTGGGAACACGCTCGAGCTCTACGCACAGGTGTCCGCCGACGCAGCGCCGGTGCATCTGCCCATCGGAACGACTGCGGACAAGTGCGTGTGGGCGAAGGGCAGTGCCCTCGTCGCGTACTGCGCGGTTCCGCGCATCAATCCCGGAGCCGGATTTCTCTCCGCACGGGCGCAAGGCTCGCGGCACAGCGCGGATGCCTGGTACACGGTGGATGTCTCGAGCGGCACCGCTGAACTGCTCTACGCCCCCGACCCGGGACTTGCTCTGGACGTCGAGAATCCGACGATTGATTCAAATAACGCATACATCGCGTTCTCAAACGGCGCCGACAAGTCGCTCTGGATGCTGCGTATAACAAAATAACTATGGACATCTTTAAACAAATCTGCAGGAAACCGTATCCGTACCTGTTGCAGGGAACATTCGTGCCGCTTGCCAATGTGAGCGGTTCGAAACTTGAACAGGTGTACTCCGGTACGGACCTCTCATCGTTCATCAGCACACTGTTCACGTTCTCACTTTCGCTCGGCGCTATTCTCGCGGTCCTGCGACTCGGATGGGCAGGGTACCTCTACATGACGACGGACAGCTGGGGATCAAAGGGGCACGCGAAAGAGGTCATCGGAGATGTTGTCCTCGGACTCATACTGCTGCTTGCTATCTGGCTTATTCTTCACCAGATTAATCCGGACATCCTCAAGTTGGATGTGCTGAAAGGGTTCTCCGCCCTGAACGGAAGTACCCCGTAGAAGAACTACGCCGCGTACTTGATAACGACGCGTCGGCCGCGGCCTTCGCCCTGCGATTCGGTTGTGATGTTCGGCTGATCCTGAAGTGCAGTATGCACAATGAGACGCTCGTACGATGACATCGGACTGAGCTCGACGTCGTACTGGAGCGAGCGGGCGCGGTCCGCCATCATAAGCGCTTTCGTCTGCAAATCTTTGATGCGGCGAATCTGGTAGTCGTTTACATCGATAAGAAAGCGCGACTCTTCTTCTCCCGCAGTAGCAGGGTGACGCTTCTCGTATATTTTCTTTACAAGCATGTCGAGGGCGTGGATAGTGTCGCCCTTCCCGCCGATAAGGAGCGGCGCGGCGTCCGTTTGGATGGAAAAAATCACCTGGCCGGCAATTTCAGAGTGAGCAATGCCGGAGTAGGAGATTCCGAGAGCATCGAGCAGTTCTTTGAGAATTGTTTCCACCGCCTGTGTCATCGGCGCACTATACGATATTTCGTTTCGGAACGCTAACAGCGGGCACGGGGCGTCAAAAGCCTTAAAATCTGCGCCCGGTGAGGTATTCCTGTCCGATCATGAATATGTTGCTCGTAGCCCAATAGAGAGGCGCGGCGGCCGCAACAGTGTATCCGATGAAGCCGACGATAACGGGCAAAACGTACCGTGCCTGAAGGTCAAAACTCTTGGCCATGTCCGTAGAAAATGACGCCTCGACGGTCTCGACCGGAGTTTGCGAGCCCCGCGGACCCATGGAGAGCCGGGTGTAAATAAATTGCGCGGCGACAGCGACAAGGGCGAGCACTACGGAGTGTCCGGCCATGTTGATAAGGCCGAGGAATTCCATGTTTACGTGCGCGGGTACCGCAACGAACGAGTAGAGAAATTCGGGGTTTACTTCAGGAAAACCGCCTCGTGCAAAGACCCAGTACAGACCGAGAAGGATGGGGAGCTGAATGAGGAGCAGTACAAAGCCCGCGAAGGGATGGATGTCACGCTCCTTATAGAGAGCGAAAATGGCTTTGCCCTGTTCTTCCGGCTTATTCTTGTACTTCTTCTTGAGCTCCTCGATTTCCGGTGCGATTTTCTTCATATCCATCTGCGCCTTCACCGCCCGCTTGGAGAGCGGCCAGAGAATGACGCGGACGATGATAGTGACGATGATGACCGCGATACCGATGTCGTGTGTGGGGACGAGATCAACGAAGAAGACGAGCGCGTTATATATCGGCACGTAAATGACGGAGTGAAATGCCTGACCGATCATGGTAGTGCGTAGTATCTCTCATTCCCCCCGCTTCATCAAGCAGAGGCGCGGATGCAGAGTTTTGTCACGTCTGCTCTGATTTCTGAAAAGTCCGCGGCAGCCGCATCTTTTTTTGCGTACAACACGTAATGTCCGGGCGCGAGGCCCGGAAGGAGAGCAGGGAAGATTGACCGGACGCGTCGCTTTATGAGGTTGCGGGCGACGGCACGCGCGGCGACCTTCTTCGACACAACGCAGGCCGTACGGATGTCCGCCGCCGGGGCGACGGACAATGAGAAAAATGTTCCGTGAATTCTCCGTGACGGTCGGAATGCTTTGAGGTCGGCAACGGTGAGCCGGTGGGCGCGGGGCATAGGTATCACGGAGGATAGCGGGTAAAGAGCCCGGACGCAATTGCGTCCGGGCTCTTGTTACGTTCGAAATATACGGGGACTCCGGCTACACGGAGAGCTTGGCGCGACCCTTCCTGCGGCGACGCTGCAACATCTTACGGCCGCCCACAGTACGCGTACGCCCTAAAAAGCCGTGCGCACGGGCACGTTTTCGCTTTTTCGGCTGATAGGTTCTTCGCATGGGCGCAACTGTAGCCTAAAACCGTATTTTATACAACCTCCACTGTGCCCGGAGTGCAAAAAATCATTTTCAGGATCTTGCGGAGGCCGTCGGGCCGAGCAGGGGTAAATTTTCAGCAGAAAATTCTGCGATCCTGAAAATGATTTTTTGCACTCCGGGTTATCCCCATCTTCTCCACACGTTATGAACAGGCGAAGTCAATGGCCTTCGAGCTTCCCACTCCGGAATGGAAGCGTATAATGACCGAGCTTAAAAAGCGCATGATGATTATGAATAGTAACCGTGAACTATGGCAAAATGCGCTCGTCCAAATAGAACTCGGTACTTCTCAAGCATCGTTCCGCACGTGGTTTAAGAATACCGACATCGCGAGTCGCGATCAGGGCACAGTGCAGGTCGCCGTGCCGTCCAAAATAGTGAAGGAGTGGCTCATGGATAAGCATCACAAGCTCATCATGAAAGCACTTCGCTCTCTCGACAGCAGTATCCGCACCGTCGAGTACGTAGTCCACCGCACACAGCCGAAAGAGGAGCGCCAGCGTTCGCGCACACGGGATTCGCAGGAGAATAACGCATCATTTGACCTGCAGGCGCTCTATATAGACAAGCGCGACAACCTCAATCCGCGCTACACATTCGAAACATTCGTCGTGGGGCCTTTCAACGAGCTCGCACATGCCGCCGCAAAAGCCGTTCTCGAGCGCCCGGGCCTCACATACAATCCGCTTTTCATCTACGGGCAGACAGGGCACGGAAAAACGCACCTCATTCAGGCGGTCGGAAACTATTTCAAAAAATCTCACGCGAACAAAAAGGTTCTCTACGTGACGAGCGAGCGTTTCGCCATTGATTACATCAACGCGGTGCGAGGGGGGCACGCGAACAACTTCAAAGATCAGTACCGGCAGTACGACGTGCTCATCATGGACGACGTGCAGTTCATCGCGAATACGGAAAAGACGCAGGAGGAACTCTTCCACCTGTTCAATGCGCTTCGCGATAACAATAAACAGATTATTTTTTCTTCAGATAAGCACCCGATGCTTCTCCCGGGCTTCGAAGACAGGCTCAAGGGCCGTTTCCAGGCCGGACTCATCGCAGAAATTCCCGAGCCGGACGTGGAATCACGCCTTGCCATCATCCGCGCGAAGCTCGAGAGTCACGGATTTTCTATCCCTGACGACATAACGCTCTACATCGCAGAGAGCGTGAGAGGCAACATCCGCGAAATCGAGGGGGTGCTCAACATGATCGTCTGTAAATCCCAACTCAAAGGGAAGGCCATCTCACTCGCCGATGTCCGGGCGCTCATCAAGCACAATGTGAAGCCGAACAGGGGAGTCTCCATTGATGAGGTCGTCCGGCGTATCGCGCAGTACTACGAGGTTCCGGAGAAGAGCATCTACGAGAAGACCCGGAAAAAGGAGGTTGTGAAGCCGCGCCAGATAATTATGTACATCCTTCGCGAAGAATTCTCCGTATCGTACCCCTCAATCGGAGAGAAGCTCGGCGGGCGCGACCATACGACGGTCATTCACTCGTGTGAGAAAATAAAGGAAGAGGTGAAATCATCTAATACGCTTGAGCAGGAGCTCGACCACATCCGGGCGCTCATTCACGCCTAGGCGACCCGTGTATATGTTGTGCATAACGAGTGTACAAACGACCGATGGTGTGGGGACAACATTTGAAAAAATCCTCTCGAACGACTATCCCCACCCGACCCCGGTTTCTGCGCACGACTTATACACACATCAGACTTCACCGAATATTCACTCAGTTGAGCCACGAAATCACTTTGTACACAGTATCCACAGGACTAGTAGTAGTAATAGACTCTTTAAATAAAAAGTTATGAGATTGAGTACAACGAAAAATCAGATACTGAATGCGATTCTAATTGCGGAACGCATAACAGGAAAAAAAGAATCTCTACCGATACTTTCGTGCGTGGTTCTCGATGCGGGTAAGGACCTGGTATTGAAGGCGACGAATCTTGAGGCCGGCATTGAGATTGTTACAGTCGCCGATATAGAAGAAAAAGGTGTCGTTGCGGTCCCTGCATCGGTCCTCTCACAAACCATCCGGTCCATCATGGCGGATTCCATAAATCTTTCTGTCGAAGAAGGAAACCTTCTCATTGAATCGAAAGGGACAAAAACACTTATCAAATCGGTCCCTCACGAGGAGTTCCCGGCGCTGCCCGCACAAGGGTCGGGTAACGGCATTAAAATCGCACGTGAGCGACTTTTGAAGGGATTGCAGGCCGTTTCGTACGCCGCCTCACCTTCAATGATTCGTCCTGATCTTGGAAGTATCTATCTTTCGGTAAAAAAAGGCACACTTACGTCCGTTGCCACGGACTCTTTCAGGCTTGCCGAAAAAACAATGAGTGATACGGGAGCGAAAATAGAGGGGGAACTGCTTGTTCCGCTCAAGCATGCACTTGAGATGGCGCACATACTCGAGCATGTTGATGAGGAGTCGGTGACACTCTCTATTGATGATGCGCAGCTCACTGTCGTAGGAGGAGGTGTACGGTTTTCTTCGCGTGTTGTGGATACAAACTTCCCGAATTACAAAGAAATCGTTCCCAAGACGGCCGCAACAGAGGCGACGGTCCTCAAGAGTGATTTTTCTGAAATGCTCAGGAAGGCACGTGTCTTCTCCGGCAACGATATGCATGTGGGTCTGCACCTGTATCCGAAGAAGAAAATATTCACCGCGACCGCGCGTTCCAACGATGTCGGCGAAATGTCCGATTCTATTGACGCGGCCCTCTCAGGAGATGACCTTGATATAAATTTCCATATCGGCTACCTCGCTGATTGTCTTTCGTCGGTCGAATCCGACTCTATCGTGCTCGCTTTTGCCGGACCCGGAAAGCCGCTCGTCATTCGCGGCGTATCCGACCCGTCATTCATGTATCTCGTGATGCCGCTCAATCGATGAGTATGGAGGTTCCTCCCGGGGTTTCTGTTCCCCGAACTGACGTGTTCTCAAAAAAGATAGAAGCACTCAGAAGTGACGGGGTTTCGCGTCTGCACGTCGTAACTGACTTCGATCAGACGCTCACGACGGAAGCGAGTTCCAATCCGGAGATACGTAATTCCAGCTGGGGAGTACTGGAAAGTCCCGCTCTCCAAGCCGCTTCTTTCATTGAGGCATACAAGAAGAACTATGCCACGTACAGTCCCGTCATTTGGGACGATTCGATACCGTATGTCGAACGCGACAAGCTTTTGCATGAGTGGTACGAAAATGTCCGTGAAGTGATGAGAGAGCACGGCATAACGCACGAGAGCCTCATGCGCGCGGCCCGCTCGGACATACTTCTGCCGCGACCCGGCCTTGGGGACTTCTTCTCGACCGCACGCAGGGGCGCCATCCCGGTCGTCGTGTTCTCAGCGGGTCTCGGAGATGTCATCGAGGAATACCTCAGGTACCGCAACATCACCATGCAGGGGGTATCCGTCATAGCTAATTTCCACGAATACGATGAGCACGGATTGCCGCAAGCGTTCCGGAGCGGCATCATTCACTCACTGAACAAAAATGAAGCGCATGGAGCGTATGATGTGCACGAGATGGCGAGCGCACGGCCGAACGTGCTTTTGATGGGTGATTTCGAGCACGACATTCATATGGCTGACGGGGAGACGCATGACACGGTGCTTTCCGTAGGATTCCTGAACGGGAGAAGTAATCTTCTGCGCCGCTTTCAGGAAGTTTTCGATGCCGTCATTCTCGATGATGTCGGTCTTGATTTCCCGACATCAATACTGGCAGAGCTGGAGACTACTGAATCGTGAAGTGTATCTCCGCCGTTTCCGTACCTGTAATCGTCTGAGCCGTTGCGCTCAAGGTTGCGGGTCCGTGCGAGATGGGGGTGTAGGTGAGTCCGTACGGAGGTTGCGACGCGCTGCCGATGACCTGACCGTTGAGAGAGTACGTTATTTGCCGGACGTTCTGCGGGTACGGATATGAGGAGGTGATAACGATAGGCGAGCTGTACGGCACGTAGATGCCTGCCGCCGGGGAGAGAATGCGGAAGAGTCCGCTATCCGATGTCCCCGGAGTCGTCGTCCCTGTACCGGGAAGAGCGGTGCCGAAATTCTGTCCGGCTGCCCAGAGTTGGACCGGATACTCCCAGTATGCGAACTGAGAATCACTGCGGGGATTTATCGGCGCCCCGCCGCGCGGGTTGTCTTTGTTCACCCAGTAGAGAATGTCGTGCACTCCTTGGGCCGGGTCGGAGTTCCACTGTCCGCGCAGGACCGGAGGGAGCGATTCGTACCCCGGGTCCGGGGCGGGCGGGACGAAGTCACCGGCCGTGTATTTCTCGAGGGCTTGCGCCATGAACTCGTGCCACATCGGTGCAATGATGAACGCCGCAATTTTTTTCTGCATAGGCGAGTTGTCGTTATTGCCGGCCCACGCACCGACGGAAATTCCGGGGGTGTACCCGATAATCCAGACGTCGCGGAAATCGTTGGTCGTACCCGTTTTGTCGGCCACGTTGTATCCCGGGAAATTGAGCGGGGAGTCCGCGCCGAATTCCGGGATACGTGCGACGTTGTCCGAAAGCACGTCGTTCATAAGGCGTGCAATCTGGGGATCGAGAACGCGCGTTGCGGTATTTGTATAGCTCTCGAGCACGTTTCCTTTATTGTCCTCGACGCGCAGGATTCCCGTCGGGGGATTTTTGACCCCGTCGTTTGCGAACACCGCATAGGCACCCGTCATCTCCAGAAGATTTACGTTGCCGCCGCCCAAGACGAGCGAGAGGCCGTAATGAGCCGCATCCTTCAGAGATGTGATACCCATCGATGCCGCGGTCTGGATCGAGTCTTCAATACCCGCGAGGTAGAGAGTTTTTACGGCCGGCACGTTTTCGGATATCGCAAGCGCATCGCGGAGCTTCAACGGTCCCTTGAATGTTCCGTCGAAGTTGGAGGGGGAATAGCACGGAGGGGTATCGTTGAGGTTGTCCGCGGGCGAGCACCTCGTCGAGAATTGGGTGGGGAGGTCGAAGACGACGGTGTCCGGGGTGTATCCCTTTTCGAACGCCGTCGCGTAGACAAACGGCTTGAATGACGAACCCGGTTGTCTGCTCGCGAGCGCGACGTTCACCTTGCCGTCGATAGTGTCGTCGAAGTATCCGCGGGAGCCCACCATGGCGAGAATTTGGCCCGACGCGGGTTCGATGGCGACGATTCCTTCGTTGGTAGCATCGAAATTTTTCTCCATGCCGGGAGCGAACTTTGAGACGGTGTCCTCGGCCTTCTGCTGCAGGTCGTAGTCGAGTGTCGTGATGACTTTGAGTCCTTCGCGGTTTACGGCGTCGACCCCGTACTTGTCCTCAAGGTATTCGCGTACGTAGAAGACAAAATGCGGAGCTTTTATACCGGCCTCGGCTTCGTCTTTGAACTGCACCTGCTCGGCTTTCGCCTCGTTGTACTCATCCTCCGTGATAAGAGAATTTTCTTTCATCTGTGCGAGCACAAGATTTTTTCTGTTATCGAGCGCGGTTCGGTGAGAGCCGTACGGAGAGAAGAAGGTGGGTGCTTGCGGGAGGGCTGCGAGGTACGCGGCCTGCGCGAGGTCGACATCTTTCGCGTCGACGCCGAAGAAGTACTGGGACGCTTCCTGGACTCCATAAATAGTGCCGCCATAGGGGATTTCATTGAGGTACGTCTGCAGAATCTGGTCCTTCGAGTACACGCGCTCGAGGCGAAGTGCCAGGATTATCTCCTGAATTTTACGTGTGATTGTTTTCCTGCCGGTCAGAAGGCCGTTCTTTACGACCTGTTGTGTTATGGTCGAACCGCCCTGTTCAAAAGAGCCCGTAGAAATGTCGGCAAGGAGCGCGCGGATGAATGCGGTCGGACGAAAACCGTGGTGGTAGTAAAACTGAGCATCTTCGATGGCGATGGTCGCCTTTTGGACGTACGGGGACATCTGTTCGAGCGGAACCGATGTGCGCCGGACGTTGCCGTGCACGTCGTAGAGGACGATGTTGCCGGTACGGTCGTATATTTTCGTTGATTGCGCGACGGCGCGGCTTTCGAAGTTGTTAATCGCCGGTATCGGCATTATGGCAGCCCATACGATAGCGGCGCCGATGCCGAAAAAGAGCGCGGCCAAGACCGCCATTACGGAGATTTTCAACCAGTCCGGTAAGCGGGCCAGAAGCCCGTGTGCGGCACGGCGTGAACGACGGAACATAGCCATACGTATGTGATGATTGTATCGTAATTACCCCGCTGCACGAAGGCGTGCAGCAGCGCCCCCTTCCCGGGCGAGGTGCGTGACGCCGATGGCGATGGCGTCGTACTCGTCGTCCAGACGGATAATCTTATCTATACGCATGAGTGCATGCAGCATTTTAATGACCTGTTTTTTGTCGGCGCTGCCCGAGCCTGCCGCGGCGCTCTTGATTTCTCCGGGCGTATATTCGAAAACGCGGATTCCGCGTGCTCCCGCGATAGCAAGGATGGCACCACGCACCTCCGCGACGCGCATGGCGGTTTTCTGATTATTGCTGAAAAAAAGTTTTTCCATGGCGACGCAGTCGGGCGCATGGAGCGCGATGAGACGGTCGCACTCCTTAGCGACCGTGTTGAGCCTATCGGAAAATTCCGCTGTCGCGGACGTTTCGATGCAATCTGAGTAGAGAAGGGATTCCCGGCCGCCGTCTTTGTGCACGACCGCAACACCGCAGCGTCCGTAGCCCGGGTCGATTGCGAGCACTTTCATACGCTTATGCGCTCGCCTCCGCGTTCATGTTCTCGAAGCAGGACATGCAGAGCCGCTTCTCCTGAGCGCTCTCGGTGCTCGGGGTGAATACCACCGAACCCGCCGCATCGACCTCCTTCTTGCACTGGTCGCACGTTTTCTTCTCATCCATGCGAATAAGTATATACCCGGAAAAGCCGTGTCAGGCGGCGTTGGTGTACACATCCTCCACGTCGTCATGCGCATCAATAGCTTCCAGAATTTTCATCAATTCCTCGGTATCCGCTTCGGAAAGTGGAACAGTCGTCTTCGCTTCATAGCCGTCGTTTGTCTTTTGGAACGCCCATGCGGCGCTGCCGGGCGAGGCAAGCTCAAGTCCGCGCTCACTCAGGAGATGCTTTATCTCGGGCGCGGTGCGATTCCTGTTGTCGGTCAGGGCCTCAATGAGAATCGCGGCGCCGCCGGGACCGTAGGTCTCGTATACGACCGAGTCCATCGCACCCGCATCGTTGGAGATTCCTTTTTTGACGGCGCGATCGATGTTGTCTTTGGGCATGTTGGCCGCTTTCGCTTTTTCTATCCACGTGCGCAACGTGGGGGAGGTGACGTCACCGCCCGCGATTTTGCTCTCGACAATAATGCGTTTTGCGAGCTTGCCCCATACCTTGCTCTTCATCGCGTCGGACGCTCCTTTTTTATGCTTAATTTGTGACCACTTGTTGTGACCGGACATATCCGCATTGTATGTATTGTTTTTATATCCGCAACGTGAAAGTATTACGTTATGACAACCAGGAAAGTCGCTTTCGGATTTGCCGTTCTCTTCCTTCTCGTCTGGATTACGACGCACGTCCCCGCCTTCAACGATGCCCGGGGCTACAATTTCGGCCTCTTCAAGATTGACCCGATTGACGACATCGTGCACCTCATCACCGCACTCACGGGATTTTTCGCCGCATGGTACTCGACGGGCGCATCAAGAAAATTCCTCGTCATTTTCGGGGTGCTCTACGCTCTCGATGCCGCAACCGGCATGCTCTCTCAGCTCGGACTCCTGGACCTTTCTCTCGTGCACAACACGCTTCTCGGTGAAACGGTCGTCAATCCCGATTTCGGTATCAAGAACTGGCTTATCAATGCGCCGCATATCGTTATCTCCGCGGCAATGATATGGCTCGGAATGCGCGGCTTCAGAGCGCGCGGATAAGCATGGCACGTCTGCGTCAGGCCCTCAGGTGGGCTCTCGGTACGCTCGGCATGCTCCTCCTCCTTGTCGTTTTCTTTTCAACAATCGTGCTGCTTGTCGCGTACGGTTTTCGCGGCGAATGTTCCGTCCCGGAACATCAGAACGTTTCGGTACAACCTTCAAACCGAACGGACCTTGCGGCCGTGCCGGGATATGTGCGGCCCGGAAAAACGACGTACCTTACGTTTCCCGAATGGTACATCGTGTACAGCGCACGCGAGTATGCCGCATACCTGAGTATGCCTGCGGACCCGAGTTCTTTTGAGTATTTCCGTTCCGTCGGCCGGTTCTGGTGCGGCTACCGTGCCGTGAATGCGGAACTGTCTCCGGATTCCGGGAAGACATTCATGGACACCGTGATGCTTTTTGTCATCGGCGGGAGTTATTCGGTCGAGTACACGGTGAAGGGCGGCTATGAGGCCACGCTCGGACGGGTGAGTGAACTCATCGGAGGTGCGGATACGCCGGAAGACAGATTCTACGCGGCGTACGCGGATTCGTACGCGCGATTTCTCGATGAAACACCCTGGTATGACTATCCGTTCGGTACTACATTCGTTCATTTTTGGGAGACACCGACACGATGTCCGCTCAATCTCCGTTCCTGTGAGCGCCGCATCGTTTACTCCGTCGAGTTTCTTCTCAAGACGGCGTACGCGCACGGCATTGCGTATGCAACACATGCGTCATACACGCCGGCAAATCTCACGACCATGCTGCTCGTGAGCAATGTGCCGGGCGCGCTTGCGGATGACGGGAGAATCCGCGTTGTGCAGACGTTTGAAGACGGTCCGGCGATTATCGAGGTACCCAGGTATCAGGAATTCACCCGGCTCATGCGGGAGCTCGCTTCGGCGCGCGCGAACATCCTCGATTTCGCCGGCAATGACGGCATCGTCGTCAGCGTCATCGTGCCTCCAGGTGAGCACTATGGTGTCGTGGAAGGGACCATTTTTCTCACGATGAGCACCGCATCAGACAGGGGACAGCGCCTGCTCCTAGAAGTGCCGGCGAAGGACTTCTCCGCGTTTATCCGCCATACTCTTTCGCACGGGTATACTCTTGAACACGTGTATGACTATTAAACGTACTCTTCTGCGCATCGTGCAGTGGGCGGCCGCACTCCTTCTCGTGCTCCTCATTCTTCTCGCCACGGTTCTCGGGTTTTTTATGGCACAGGCGGGAAAACGCGAATCGATAAGCAGGACGGATGCGGCGCCGAAGACAGGACACTTTATCCGGACGACGGACGTGGAGATGTACGTGCAGGAGTGGGGTCCGAAAACCGGCATGCCCGTTGTCCTCGTTCACGCAGCGGGCGGTTGGAGCGGAGTGTGGGAAAAAACAGCAATAGAACTGTCCGCCGAAGGGTATCGTGTCATCGCGGTGGACATGCCGCCTCTCGGATTCTCCGAGCGTCCGCAGAATGCCGACTACTCGCGCGATGCGCAGGCGAAGAGACTCATCGGCGTTCTTGATGACCTCCTCATCCCGAAAGCGGTATTCGTCGGGCACTCTTTCGGCGCGCGCGCCGTGGCGCAGGCGGCGCTCACGCACCCTGAGCGCGTCTCCGGAGTAGTCTTCGTAGATGCGGCTCTTTCGCTGCAGCCGTCGAAACCGAGCACACTTCTCAATATAGTCATGTCGACTTCTCTTTCGCGCCGTGCTGTCGCGGCGGCAACGCTCACGAACCCGCTGTTTACCAAAACTCTGCTGGACATGTTCGTCGCCGATCCTGAATCCGCAACGCCGTACTGGGTCTCGCTCTATCAGGCGGCAATGAACGTGAAGGGGACGACCGCCGCTGTCGCGGACTGGCTCCCTGAACTTCTCACTGCGCAGGATTCGTCAGTGAGCAGTAATCCTGACTGGTTTAAAAAAATACAGGCCCCGACGCTCGTTCTGTGGGGCGATGCCGATACCGTAACACCGCTTTCACAGGGTGAGTACCTTGCGTCACTCATTCCGCACTCGCAGCTCGTGACACTGCCCGGCATCGGACACCTCCCGCCCATTGAAGATACAAGCGGGTTCGATAAGGCGCTTTTGGCGTATCTCAATCAGCTCCGCTGACCGTACGTCTCGTACCACGTATTCGT
>JAIOPS010000038.1 GCA_021413775.1 Candidatus Kaiserbacteria bacterium
GCGGACGGCAAGAAGGCGTTCACGCGTATATCGCTTCATCGCGCTGATTACGACCTCATCATTCTTGACCTCATGCTCCCCGGGATGGACGGCAACGAAATTTGCCGGCAGACGCGCGAGATGGGCATCACGATTCCGATACTCATTCTCACGGCGCGGAACGAGACGGATACAAAGGTGCAGCTCCTCACCTCCGGAGCCGACGACTACCTCGTAAAGCCGTTCTCCTTTGCGGAGCTGGTCGCCCGTGTCCGCGCACTCCTGCGTCGCCCCACAGAAGCGCTTCCCGAAAACCTTTCGGTCGGAGACTTGGAGTTGAACACCGCTGAGCGTAGAGTGATGCGGGAGGGCAAAGAAATCGAACTGACGCTGAAGGAGTTCGGACTGCTCGAGTACTTTATGCGCCATCCGGACCAGGTCGTAAACCGGGAGGACCTTCTCAATCACCTGTGGGATTTTAATTACGCGGGATTTAGTAACGTTGTAGATGTGCATGTCAAAAACCTCCGTCGCAAGCTTGATGCGGGAAACAGCAGAAGCGTACTGGAAACAGTTCGCGGAATCGGCTACCGGCTTAGTGCATAGATACCGTTTCGATCCGTTCTTCCGGACCGAAGTGAACGTCCTCACCCTCCAGGTGGCGTTCGCTTTCGTTATGCTCGGTATTTTCGGGATATTCTTCAACTTTCTCTACCACAATATCGCAACAGCAATCGTCGAAGGCATCCGGGCCGCCATAGCGAGCGGCACCGTTTCCTCACTGGGCCCCGCCATCGTCGCACAGATAGAGCAAATCAAAAACCAAAACCTCTACATGCTCGTCGGCATTATGACGGTCGCGACGGTTTTTTTCGGGTATATCGTAGCCCGAGTAACGCTCTCGCCCGCGCGCAACGCGCTCGCCTCGCAGAAACAATTCATCGGGAATATCGCCCACGAACTCCGAACGCCGCTCTCCGTCATCAAGACCAACACCGAAGTCTCGCTGCTTGACCCTTCCGTCACGCTCGACATGCGCGAGACGCTGCTTTCAAACATCGAAGAAATGGACCGTATTTCAGAAATAATCAACAACCTCTTGAGCCTCTCCGCGCTGGTGCGTCCTGAGCGCATCGAGTTCTCCCCCGTCGACCTCTCACTCATTGCTGACGAGACTATCCAAAAATTCGCACCGCTCGCTAAGAGTAACGGACATCATGTAACTCTGCGGAAAAGCCCCGAGGCACTCGTGTGGGGCAACGCAACCGCCCTGCGTCAAATCGTCGGAAACCTCATTAAAAACGCCCTCACCTATACACCGCCGGGCGGCACCGTACGCGTTACGGTTGAACCGACTCTGCAACACAGTGTCGAGCTTGTCGTGCAGGATTCCGGCGTCGGTATCGCCCGCAAAGACCTCTTCCGCATCTTCGAACCGTTCTATCGCGGCGACCCTTCGCGCACAAAAAGCCAGGGAGGTTCGGGGCTCGGGCTCGCCATCGTTTCCGAGCTCATTAAGCTCCACCAGGGCCGTATAAACATCAAGAGCGCGGTCGGACGCGGTACGACGGTCTCGGTATTTTTCCCGGCTGTCGCGGATAAAGGAGTCGTCGGTAATGAGGCCGACCACAAGAGCGGACTCAACGAGATAGCCGTCGATTTTTCGAAAATCTAGAGAGCGAGCGAGACGCTTGCAGCCTGTCCGTCGGACGGCAGAATGACCGTCGAGCTCGATGCCGCGAAGTAGAGACATCCCGCTACGAGCGAAGCAAGGACGAGTCCGCCGCCTGTCATCTCGAGCGAGCGGACGCCTATGCGCGCGTGGATGGACATCATGGTCCCCAATAGGCCCAAAATCACGAGAAGCAGCGCCGCCAAAATGTACGCGAATACGTGCGTCGGGCTCGTCGCGACCTTCTCGACAGGGCTCGCAGGCATCGTCTCGGGTTCGACGGATTGCGTCTGAGGTTCTGCCTTCGCGATTACCTCATGCGGCGGCTGCGCGACCTCTGTGTGCTTCACGGCAGGTACCGCGCTTTCTGCACCGAGAACCCGCGGGTCTGTCGATGCCTGCGGTGTCGCTGCCACAGTCGGACTCTCCGCATCGGGAGCCGCAGCGAATAACTCCACGACGAAGGTTGTTTCGCGACCTTGGTACATACCCGACGCGACTCCGATACCGATTTTCGTGTAGTTGGGCTTAACGATGTTGGCATGGTGCGCCGGCGACTGCATCCACGCATCTTCGACATCCTTTGAGTCGACGAAATCAACCGCGAGATTCTCCCCCGCGTAGGAATACTTGTATCCCATCTGGTCCAGCCAGTACCACGGCGTTTTGCCGTCGGGGCTCACGTGCGCGAAGTAACCCTTTGCAGCCATGTCATCGGCCTTCATCTGTGCGGCCTTGGCCAGAAGCGGGTCCTCGGTAAGGCCGGGAAGCGAGAGTGCCAAGCGGTCGGCGTTGGTATAGGCGGTCAGTGCCGCAGGCAAAACAGATGCGAAGAACCCCGACTTCGTCGCCACTTTCGTGTCCACTACGTAGATACCGAGGAAGAGGAGTACGACTACAGCAAGAACAGCGACGGAGCCGAGCGCGAATACGCCCGGCTTGTAACGGTTGCCCCGATGCGGGATGAAGTAGTCGTGCAGAGTCCGGTGAAGTCTCCGCTTCTTGCGCCGTGCCATCGACTCATCCTATCAAACAACAGCCCCGCGGTATGC
>JAIOPS010000040.1 GCA_021413775.1 Candidatus Kaiserbacteria bacterium
GCGACATCGGCCTCAATAGCGGACTTCAATTCCGCGTCGGTTGTGAATTTCTTACCGTCACGTATTTTTTCGTACACTTCGATGGTCGCAAGCTCACCGTACAAATCTCCTTTGAAATCGAGTATGTGCGCTTCCAGAATACCGCGGGTCACATCCGAGAATGCCGCGGCCCTGTGCGATTGACCGTCTTTAAGGACGACCCGCGCCACATACACGGCGTTTGCTTCACCCGCATGTGCAGCAAGATTTATCGTCGGATACCCGAGCTTTGTCGCGCGACGCGAACCCATTTGAACCACTCCGGTGAATGAGCGCATATATTAATTGATTTCTATATCTATATGCCGCACGTGCGGAAATTTCTCGCGCAATGTCGCCTCGATTTCGTCTATTTTTTTACCCATGAGGCGAGGGATGCGGTCCGCATAGTCTACGCAAAACTTCTTGAATTCCTCGTAGTCACCGGTTATCTCCGCAAACTGCTCTCTGAGGTATTCCTGTTGATACGCCTCGTCGAGCAGCGCCGAACCGTTGAACTCAACCTCGCACTTTATACGGTACACGCCGATATCGAGAACCGTCGACTTGAAGTCGATGACGCGTTCGATTGCAGGTTCGTGTTCGAGAAGCTCCAATATCGCCTCGCGCTCGTTCTCGGGAATCGAGCGGCCGATAAGGTACTGCCTGTTTTTCATGATGAGCACGACCGCCGCAACGGCGAGAAGGATGCCGATGGCGATAGAGCCGCCCGCATCCCACATGACGTTCGAGGTGAGGTATGACGCGAAAATAGCGAATGCGGCAATCACGATACCGATGACGGCGATGCCGTCCTCGAGGCACACGGCAAGCGTAGAAGGGTCCGCATGGTCGAGTCGTTCCCACCACGAAAGCGCGGGGTATGCACGCGCGAGCTCGCGTGATGCGATGCGGAATGTCCAAAGCTCGATGACGAACGATACGGCGAGGACGATGAATGTAGCGATACTGATGTGCACTTCGCCGGGATGAAGCAGGGTGGAGATACCGTGATAAATGGTAATTCCCGCTCCGACAAAGAAAATCCCGCACGCAGAAATAAGCGCCCAAAAGAAACGTTCGAATCCGTAACCGTAACCGAATTCTTCGTCAGGCGCTTTGCGCGAACGTCGCACGCCGATAAGAAGAAGCGACTGGTTGAGCGTATCCGCGAGCGAATGCACCGCTTCCGAGAACATCGCACTCGAACCCGAAGTAATTGCAACAGCCGTTTTGATGACGGTTACGACGACGTTCCCTACGAGGGCCGCAATGACAGGGCCCTGGCCTCTTACCTGTGACATGGGGACACTCTATCAAATTATGCGGAGAGGGTGAGATTCGAACTCACGGTGCCTTGCGACACTCCGGTTTTCAAGACCGGCGCATTAGACCACTCTGCCACCTCTCCAACATGCACGTTGTACCACGGCCGCACGAGCAAAGACAGATGTTCACAGCACATCATCCATGCCGGTCGTGCTGCGGTACAATTCGACCATATGCGGAAACAGCGGGGCTTTACTCTCATCGAACTCCTTGTAGTCATCGCCATCATCGGCGTCCTCGCGTCGATTGTGCTCGTGTCCCTGTCCGCATCGCAGCAGAAAGCCCGCGATGCCCGTCGCATGGAGGATATCGGCTCCTGGCAGAAAGCCTTCGCTCTGCATCTCATTTCAGCAAATGCATACCCGATAGAAACCTCGACGACCACGCTGACCGGTAGTGACGCCGTCTCACTCGCCCTTGTCGGGACAAACTCACTCTCCAACGCGCCGAAAGACCCTCTCTCTCCCACCTACGACTACTCGTACATCTCGAATGCGATCGGAACGAATTACACACTGAGTTTCTGTCTCGAAACGAACACCATCAAAGGCTACTCAGCGGGTTGCAGCAATTTCGTCCAACCATAAGAATCTTCAGAGTACTGAAGGTTCTTACCAGGATGTTAGAATATATCGAATGCCCGAGGAGCACACTATTGTGGAGTGGACCGCATACGAGCACGAACATATTGAGCGCGGGTCTGATTGGTACTGGGCACTCGGCATCGTCGCCGTGTGCATCGCGGTAACAGCTATTCTTCTTCACGATTTTCTGTTCGGTGTTCTTATCCTCCTCGCCGCCGTGACAATCGCACTCCTCTCCCGGGTACCGCCCGACTTGTCACACTTTGAAATATCCGAGCGCGGCATCCAGGTCAACAACACTCTCCATCGGTTTGACCAGATAATCTCGTTCTGGGTCGACGAGACGCACCGCGGTGGTCGACCCCTTCTTCTCGTCGACACGACAAAATTCATGTCCCCGAACCTCATCATTCCGATTGAACACGTCGACCCGCGTCTCGTGCGGGCATATCTCGTCGAGAGATGCGAAGAGGTCCACATGAGGGAACCTCTGACTCACCGCATTTTCGAATTTCTCGGCCTCTAGCCGGGAGGTTACTGGCTTACCGTAAAGGGAGGCTCTGTGTAGCCAAAATCGATGTACTGTGGGTCCGGTGCTCCCGGTTGCGGCAAGCCGCCCAGATACGCGTTCACGGGAGTGTAGAGTGCGGCCTCGATGCCGTACTGGCGGCCCGCGACCAAGTCGCCGGCGCACGGTGCGGGAGAATCGGCGGCACACGGAGCGCCATTCGCAGGAATGGTCCATGTATAACTGCCGCTCGTCCCCTGGCGCCCCGCAATGAGACCCGTCACCGCATTAGTGCGCAGGTCAAAGAGCCAGAGCGACATCGCGGAACCCGTCGGCGGATTTTGCGTCGCCCACTGTATCGTTACCGTCGAACCGTGTCTCACTCTCGATGACCCGTCAGCAGATGAACTCACCGTCACGGAACCGGTGTTTTGTGAGACGTTCACCGTCGTGGTCGCACGCTTGGTGTTGCCGCCGAGAGTCGTACATGTGAGCACGACGCGCATGTCTGCGGTGACGGGAGTTGTCGTCGCAGCGCCCGTCGTGGAGGTTGCGTTCGCATTGCGCGAAGTGAAAACGGATGAATCAGGCGACGAGACGACGCACGAACTCATGCCGCTTGTCGTCCAGCCGATGAGTGAGACGCCCCCTGAGGCGACAGTTTTCGGGTTTGCAGCAAGCACGATGTTCGGACGCGCAACCTGTACGCTGCATGTCGACGTTGCGTATCTGTTTTGCGAGTCTATACATGCAACGCCGAAATCGGCGGTTGTCGCTCCCTGCGGCAAGCTCAAAATGGGAGTCGACGTCGAACCAGAGAGAGCACCGAGCGTCGAAAAATTCTGCCCCTGGCTCTTCACTGAATTTCCGCACGAGTACGACATCGTGACGCTCATGCCGATATCGATGACAGCGGGGCTGCAAGACAGACTTGCTGTCGGCATCGGCTGCGCACCGGGTACACACTTCCATCCCGTAAGACAACTCTGTCCTGTCGCGATTGTCGTCATCTGCTGCTGCCACGCACCATTCGGGCACTGCGATGCATCCGGTTGCACTGGCGGCGTGGGACACTGCGTTTGCGAAGACGTCGCACACTGGCCGCCACTGCAGCCGTACTGACAGTTCTGCACAATCTGGTCCACACACTGTGTGTTGCGCAGGTACATGGTGCTGTTCTGGCACACATAATTCGGCAGACACGTCCCCGGTGCCTGCGGAACCTGGTTGCCTATCGGCGGCTGCCCGTTTTGCTGACCGCCAAAACCGAGACCTTTCATAAAACTCTGCAGCAATCCGCCAAGACCGCCCTGGCTGCCCGTGCCTCCCCCTAAAATTCCGCCGGTTCCTGTACCTGCTCCCGTGCCGGCACCTGTGCCCGTTCCTGTTCCTGTTCCTGTTCCCGGACCGACGGCCTGGCATCGTCCCGCAACACATCGCTCAAACGTTGAGCATGCGGGCGTGCACTGTGACTGCGAAGTGGGGCATGTACCGTTAAAGCTGATGATCGAACCATCAGGACATGGTCCCTGCGGAGCGCTTGTCGCGGGGCACGTCCCGTCTGCGCGGATGACTGAGCCATCTGGACACGGACCTTGTGCGACACTGTCTCTGCGGCAGAGCGGATCAACCTCCGGGTCGCAGCCGGGCTTCTGTACAACAGGGTCATTCCCCGTACTCGAAGTTACCGGCGGTGAACTGGAGTGACAATTTGGGTCGAGATAGTCGCAAGGTGTGGTCGCCGGCGCAGGTGTTGTCGAGCGGCAATTCGGGTCGAGGAAATCACAGGCAGCGGGAGTAGTCGGATTGTCCGCCGGGTCCGCGTTCGCATATTTCTGTATCGCGTCGTATGCAGTCTGCTGTCTCGCCTGCTCCTTGAGCATGTCGTTCATCGCGGGAGTAATCGTACCGGTCCCCGTCCCAGCCATGTTATACGCGTAGTCGATATTCTTACTCGTCCTGTCCAAATCCTGTTTAACCTGAGAATTAATTTTATCGAGTGCGGCGGGGTCAAGTTTCGAAAGGTCGAGCTTCTGACCGTTCTCCAGTGCAGTCCTGATGTCCTTATACTGCTGGTCGATACTTTGGGGCACTGATTTATCAAGAATCGAATTGAAGTCGTCGCTTCCGGATGCGGAGCCGATCAGTTTGCACTTTGTCTTGTCGACAGGGCTTCCGCAGTTGTAGACGTGACATTTTAAATCTCCCGGTGTCGGCTTCTCGTGGAGCGGGGTTACTTTCGCGGCGGCATCCAGCTTTCCGCTGGAGTTCGTCACGTACGAGCCGGATACTGCGTACTCACAGCCGGGAACGCATTGGTCCTGAATCTTTTCATTTTCCTTTGCGGTCGCCTCTTTACCGCACGACGTTGCACTTGCTCCCATTTTTGTCACTTTTGCCGCATCGGCCGCAGCAGCTGTTTGTCCGACGCCTTTGCCCGGCGAGAGCGCGTGCACTCCGTAGGCGACGGCGGAGAGAAGTGCGACGAATACGAGTGCGGCGAGAACGGATGCTCCACGAGTGAAAGGCGCGCGTCGTCCGCTTCGATACATGGCCCAATCATGCGCCCGCATCGCGCTATCCGCAATGTATGAAATGTGGAGAAACTGTTACGACAACTCCGGCACAAAGCGCATCACTGCCCCATCGTGAAATCTTCCCCGAATCCGTATCCGAGGTACGTCGGCATCACGGGATTCGGCGGCGGAAAACCACCCAGGTATGCATTTGAGGGTGTGTAGAGTGCAGCTTCAATCGCGTATGACCTTCCCGTTACAAGGTCACTCGCGCACGCGTACGGAGAATCAGAGAGGCATGCGGAATCAGCGGCGGGTATCTGCCAATCGTACGAACCGCTCGTCGCTTTCGCGGAGGCGACGAGCGCCGTCGCGCGGTTGCGCCGGTTCTCGTACACCCACAGAGAAATCACCGAGCCTGCCGGAGCATCTGCCGTTGTCCACGATACATGCATGGTTGCACCATGCGTCACGCTTGTGGTCCCGGTTATCGACGTGCGTACCGTTATCTCGCCAGCAACCGGCGCATCACTCACCAAGACTGTTGTCGTCGCGGACCTTATTGAGCCTCCTGTAGTTTCGCAGGTCAAAACGTAGTCAGCGTCCTCCGTGAGCGGCGGGGTCTCCGCAGTACCTGTCGTTGAGGTCAGGTCCGCATTATCTTCGGTAAAGAGATCGGACTGCGGACTCGATATGACGCATGCCTGCATCCCGCCTGTCACCCACCCGATTGTCGAGGTCGTGCCGTAGGGCACTACTTTCGGATTTGCTGTCAGGACGATGACAGACTGCGCAACCTCGACGCTGCATTGCGCGGTCGCTTTTTTATCTCCGGAAATGCACGACACACCGTACGCAATTGTCGTTGTTCCCGCTTCAGGTCGTACTGCTGTTACTGTGCTCGTTCCCGTGAGCGCGCCGTTCGTATCAAACCCGCTTCCGGTACTTGTTGCCGCATTGTTGCAGCCGTATACGAGCGTTATCTCAGAACCGACGTCCGCGGTCGCAGGGCTGCATGATATCCGCGCAGCCGGCTCGGCGCTGCATGACCATCCCGCAACACAGCTCGTGCCGGTTTGGTATGTCGGCTGCCACGTTCCCCCGACGCAAGAATCTGCAGACGGCTTCTCAGGTGACGCTCCGCACGCGGTATTCGGTACGCACTGCCAACTGACTATGCAGTTACCGGACAGGGTCGGCCTGAGCGTTCCGTTGGCGCAGGTCGATGCCGAGGGCTGCGGGATGTTCGTACACTGACCGCCTCCTCCCCCCGGAGTACACGGCTGCGGCGGAGTCGGAGCGACAGGCATCGAACCGAATGAACCGTATGTACCGTACAACTGACTCTGCTGGAGCTGCTGCTGATACAACTGCATCTGGTAATTATATTGCTGGAGCTGCTGGTTGTACTGTTGTTGTTGCGCCTGCGCCTGTGTGGGGTCGGATGAACACTGCTGCGCTTGCTGCTGCGGAGATTGGGACTGTCCCAATCCTTTCATAAGACTCTGCAACAGCGCACTCAACCCTCCCAAGCCGCCGCTGCCCGAACCGCCCCCTGCCCCCGTATCTGAGCCGGTTCCTGTTCCCGAGCCGGTTCCCGCACCGGTTCCTGTTCCCGGACCTTCTTTTCTCGGGTCCGGTTGCGGTGTCGGCGTGTTCGTCGGAGGAGTCGTACGCGTATCCGGTACGCTCGCATCCTTGGATGCCACTACCTCACTCTCGCGACCCGTTGATGTCGTGATGTCTCCCGCTGTGCCTCCTGCGACGGCATCCGAGCCGATACCCCCTTTACCTGTTTGAGCCAGAGCTTCATCCGTCGTTCCTATCGGGTCCCATACACCGTCCGGTACCGTTGGCTCAAGCGCGGGTGTATCCTGCCAATTCACACCGGAGAAACCGCTCTCGTCGAACGTGCTCGAAGGCTGCTGTGCCGTCACAAACCCGCTCTCGTCGAACGTACTCGCGGACTGTGTCACATTCTCATTAAAACCGGTTGTCTGAGGAAGGTTGTCATTGGAAAAACCCGGCTGAAGAATCGACGTATTGTTACCTGTTGTAATACTAGGATTGAGCAAATTGTCGTTTGACGCACCCGGGTCCGCACCCGCCTGCGCGTCGATCTCATTGGGTCCCGCATTCTTATCGAGTGCGGCCTCTATCTGCATCGAGTAATTTGTTTCCGCCGTCTTCAACTGAGAGAGTGCCGTGGAATCCTGTTGCGTGAATTCGCCGACGCCCTGCTCGGCGCTCGCCTGCTTCGCTTCGAGCAAGCTCACGTCCTTTCTCGTCGCATCCAGCTGCTTTTGGATATCCTCAACACTCTGCTGCTCCGCATCAGGTCCTGTTCCCGTTCCACCCGAAGAGAGCGGGTCTCCGTTTACGGATGTAATCTGACACTTACCGATGGGAACACCATCCTGTGCGGTCGTGACCGCTGTCGCACTCTTCGATGTAATCGTGACCGTTCCCTCTCTTCCGACACATTTATAGTCGGACGTTTTGTACGGAGATTTTGAACCGGGTTTGAGTACGGCTCCGAAACAACTGTCGAGCTTCTGAAACTTCGACTTATCGTCGACCGAGGTGACCGTACCGTCGTTTTCTCCTTGAGCAGTGACTGCGCGCTGAATCGCCGTGGTACAGCTGTCGGGCGAAGATTTATTGGTCTCCAGAGAAATAGCAGCCTCAGCCAGCTGAGAGGTATGGGGGGCCGGCGTTTTCATGGCAAGCCCCGAAATCACTCCGGCCAGCACGATGACGGCAAGGAGGGGCAGGGTGACAAAGCCTGCCTGCCGAGACAAGCCGCGTCGGTTCGACACGTTATTCATTTCACCATGATAGCGCGTTTCCGAATGTTCTCCCCGGAACCATGTGAAAACCGCGGAACTATGCTACATTTGTTTCGCCAGACGCTCCCGTCGTTCAATGGATAGGACGCAACCTTGCGGAGGTTGTAATGTAGGTTCGATTCCTACCGGGGGCACAAAAGACACGAACACCTGCATTGCCGCAGGTGTTCGTGCTTTGTGCCGGCCGGAGCGATGTCGCACAAGCTTGTGCGACCGCGAGGCGGGGTCGCGAAAATTCCGAGCGACGGCGAGGAATTATCCGTGACCACCTATAAAGTAAAAAGCGACCCCGGGGTCGCTTTTTACTTTGTGAGCGCCGCGATGCGCTTCGCAATGCGGGACTTCATGCGGGCGGCAGTGTTTTTCTTTATGGTGCCGTTCTTCGCAGCTTTATCTATTGCCTGCTGCATCTCCGGGAACGACTTTGCGGCGTCAGCAGCTTTCGTGACGATAAGCTTGCCCATCGTCTTGACCGAGAACTTCATTGCCGTCTTGCGACGGGTATTGAAAACGCGTCGCTTGAGCGACGAGCGGAGGGCCTTTTTTGCCGACGATGTCTTTGCCATGTACGCGCGATACTATCCTAAATGCCCGTCCTCCGCAACCGTCCGAGCTCTGTAGTGTATTCCTGTCCCTCGCACGGTATGATGCCGTATATATGATTGGCCATCTCAACGGTACGGTTACAGCATGTCGCCCGGGCTATCTCATCCTCTCAACAGGCGGCGTCGGATACAAAATCGCCGTTACCCGCGCGGCCCTGCTCGCCGCGGCGGAGGGACAGACCCTCGCTCTGTGGACGCACCTTGCGGTGCGCGAGGACATTCTCGACCTGTACGGATTCACCGATGAAGAAGAGCTGCGTTTCTTTGACCTGCTCCTCTCGGTCTCCGGTATCGGGCCGAAATCCGCGCTTGCTATCCTCGACATCGCCTCCGTCGAGACACTGCGGAGTGCCATATCGACGGGTCGTGCAGAGTATCTGACGAAAGTCTCCGGAGTCGGAAAAAAGACGGCCGAAAAAATCGTGCTTGAATTGCGCGACAAAGTAGGCGTCTCCGCCGAAAGCGACGCCGGCTCCCTCAAGGGAGATGAGGAAGCGCTCGAGGCGATGCGAAGCCTCGGGTACAGCATGGCGGAAGCGCGCGACGCGCTTCGCAAAGTCCCGAAAACCATCGAGAAGAGTTCCGACCGTTTACGCGAAGCGCTCAAAATAATGGGCAAGTAACATGCGGCGGCTCAAACGAATTCTCAAACAGCTTCTCCCCTCCCGCAGCATTTCGGCGTACCATTTTCTTCTCGCCGAGTTCGCTGCTCTCATCTACCGGTATCCGTCGCGGCACATGTTTGTCGTCGCCGTGACCGGCACGAAGGGAAAATCGTCGGTTACTGAGATGGTAAACGTCATCCTCGAGGAAGCGGGCTACACAACAGCCGTCCTGAACTCAATTCGCATAAAAATCGGGCCGAGCTCGGAGCCGAACACCATGCGCATGTCCATGCCGGGCAGATTGTACCTGCAGAAATTTCTTTCGAAGGCACGCAGTGCAGGATGCGATGCGGTCGTCCTTGAAATGACCTCGGAAGGAGCGCGGCAACACAGGCACCGCGGCATCGCACTCGACGGACTCATTTTTACAAATCTTGCGCCTGAGCACATAGAATCACACGGCTCTCTGCAGGCGTATGCGGACGCAAAATTCCAAATCGGAAGAGCTCTCGCACGTTCAAAAAAATCAAATCGGACCATCGTCGCGAATGCTGATGATGCGGAAAGCGCACGTTACCTTGCGCTCCCGGTAGAGCACCGCCTCGGCTTTTCGCTCTCCGACGCCGAACCCTGGAAAGCGACGTCGCACGGCGGCTCGTTTACATTCCACGGCGTGAATGTGCACGTGCCGCTGCCCGGTGAGTTCTCGCTGAAAAATGCTCTCGCGGCAGCGACACTCACGAACTCTATCGGCATTCAACCGGACGTCATCGCGCGCGCGCTCACCCACATGACACGCATTCCGGGCAGAGCGGAGAGCATCGACGAGGGACAGCCGTTTGACGTCATCGTCGACTATGCACATACGCCCGACTCACTCAAAGCCTTGTACAGCGCATATGGTGCACAGAGAAAAATCTGCATCCTCGGCGCGACGGGCGGAGGACGCGATTCTTGGAAGCGTCCTGTGATGGGAGGCATCGCCGATGCGAAGTGCGACATTGTTGTCGCGACAAACGAGGACCCGTACGATGAGAATCCTGCCGCCATCATTGCCGCGCTCACGGGCGCCATGAAACGCACTCCGGAGATTGTGATGGACCGCCGTGCCGCCATCGCCCGCGGACTCTCACTCGCAAAACCGGGTGATGCGGTCCTCATCACCGGCAAAGGTACAGACCCGACTATCCAGGGCCCGAACGGTTCGAGTACGCCATGGAGTGACGCGACGGTGGCACGCGAAGAACTGCGCACACTCCTGCGCGGCACGCCCTCGCGTATAATGTCCTCATGATAAAGACTACGCTCACCTGGCTCGTCGTGGCGATGGTCGCAGCACTCCTTATACTTTTTTTCATAAACGGCGGAGGCTTCAGCGCAATCGTACGTACCGCACAATCCTTTCCCACACTCAAAGATTTCATTCTCGGCGCGGCATCGTCGAGCAGCGGCTTCCAGCTCCCCGGGCAGGGCGATGTTTTCAACAACCTCGGGGTAGACGTGGTGATTGATGCGACGGATACGCCCGCCGACACCGGACAGACATATGCCGCACCGGCCCCTTCGGAGATACGGCAGGAGTCATCATCCGCCGTGTATGCGGACACCTCTCCCTACGCCGGCCGGGTTTCCCTCGACGCCACCAATGCATACGGCGAAGATGCGGCAAGTGAGTATGTG
>JAIOPS010000039.1 GCA_021413775.1 Candidatus Kaiserbacteria bacterium
TGCATACTCTTCCTTGTATACCTGCTTCCCGGAATCATCTTCGCGCGCATGGATATGCACGTCGCCGAAACCGGGGAAAATGAGGCACTCATCCCCGAACACGTAGTCCGCTTTCGTCTTTTTGGTCGCCTTTGCGACCGCAGTGATCAGGCCTGTCTCGGTGTTGATGGTAACGGCGCCTCTAAAAGGCTTTGAGTCATGGCGTGCAATCATTCCCGAAACGGTGACGGTTTTCATATGTGAGAACGGTACCACGAACTTTTCATTTGACCATTTTTACCCCGCGGGATAGCATCCGCTGGGAAACACAACCGGGGGGTGACATGGCGGAAACCATTATTTTTCTCCTGCTTCTGATTTGCTTCTGGCCGTTCGTGAGCGCCGCAAAAATCAGCGAATGCGTCGAGCACTACCCGTCTGGCTCGATACTTGCGTCCGCCATCGGACTTACGGTCTTGGGCTTTGCTGCGTGGGCGCACACGATGTGGTGCATATCTCATGCGCTTGCGCAGAGCGGTACGCTGTTCGTCGCCGACTGGTCCCTGTGGGGCTCATTCCTTTCCTACGTCACAATAGGAGTCGTGCGATACGGCGCATTCTCGCGGTACGAGGAAGAGCGCATGCACGGGCTTCATGTGCTGGGTCCGAACGAAAAATAAAGCGCCCTGACAACGTCATGATACGAAATTCTCCCGGCTACGACGCCGGGATTTTTTATCTTCGGTAAAACCCCGCAGCTTGCTACGGGGTTTTACACTTTTTATGCGAGCGGAGCGTGCTCGATATCCTCTTTTTTCTTTGGCGTAATTCCATTGGCAATCAAAATGTCCTCGAATGCGTCGCGCTCGAGAGTCTCCACCTCCACCAATTTTTCAGCAATTGCGTTGAGCGCTTTCCGGTGCGTCGTGATGATGTGCTCCGCCTTCTTGTGAGCGTCGAGAATAATGCGCTTCACTTCCCCGTCGAGCTGGCTCTGCACTTCCTGGGAAACTTCGCCGCCTTCCACGCCTTCGCCGAACATCGCACGCTGAGCGCCCGCCGCAAATGCGATGGGCCCCATTTTGTCCGACATACCGTACCGCTCCACCATATTGCGCGCGAGATTCGTGAGCACCTGCAGGTCGTTCGAGGCGCCGGTCGTGATGTCGCCGAATACGAGGTTCTCGGCGATGTAACCGCCGAGAGAAACGGCGATGTCATCGAGAAATTCTTTGCGCGACTGCATCTTACGGTCTTCAAACGGCAGTTTGAGCGTGTAGCCCGCCGCGCGACCGCGGGAGATGATGGATATCTTGTGAACCGGGTCCGCGTACGGCAAGACGCTCGCGACGAGGGCGTGACCGGCTTCATGGTACGCCGTGATTTCTTTTTCTTTTACGTTGAGCACGTGCGAACGCCGTTCGGGACCGAGCATGACCTTCTCGATGGAGCGGATGAGGTCGTACTGAGCGATTTCCGTCCGGTCCTCGCGGGCCGCGAGAATCGCAGCCTCATTCATAAGATTCGCGAGGTCGGCACCGCTGAACCCGGGTGTACGCTCAGCGATAACCGAAAGCTTCACATCGGGACCGAACGGTTTCGTGCGCGCGTGCACTTCCAAAATATCTTCGCGGTCTTTGCGGTCGGGCAAATCAATCATGACGCGGCGGTCGAAGCGGCCCGGGCGAAGGAGCGCCGGGTCGAGCACGTCCGGACGGTTCGTGGCAGCCATGACGATAACTTTCTCGTTCGGCTCGAAGCCGTCCATTTCGACAAGTATCTGGTTCAGCGTTTGTTCGCGCTCATCGTTACCGCCGCCGACGCCGCTGCCGCGCACGCGTCCGACTGCGTCTATTTCATCCATAAATATAATCGCCGGCGCGGCCTTCTTAGCCGTTTGGAAAAGGTCGCGCACGCGGGAGGCTCCCACACCGACGAACATCTCGACGAATTCAGACCCGGAGATGGAGAAGAACGGCACTCCGGCTTCTCCCGCGACCGCGCGCGCGAGCAATGTTTTACCGGTACCCGGCGCGCCCATGAGCAAGACGCCCTTCGGAATACGTGCGCCGATTTGAATAAATTTTTTCGGATTTTTCAGGAAGTCCACTATTTCCAGGAGTTCGACTTTCGCCTCTTTCGCGCCGGCGACATCCTTAAACGTCACTTTCTGTGCCCCATCGTCCGGGCTGATGAGCCGCGCCATTGACCGGCCGAATGAGAACGCCTGCATACCGCCGCCTTTCATTTGGCGGGTAAGGTACCAGAGCACGCCGAGGAGAAGGAGCGCCGGAACGAGGATGGGCACGAGCGTGAGGAACCAAAAACGCAAACCTCCCTCGTCCGCGACGGTAATTTTTACCGCCGCAAGCCTTGCCGAAGGAATGTCAAACTTCGAAAGAGTTTCCGTCAATGATGCTTCCGATTCTTTGCGCGAGGTTTTTTCGCTCTTGTCCGTGTATACGGCCGTAATGCTGTCGCCCTGAACGCTGATGGATTCGATGCTGCCCGCGGTAATGTCGGACGCTATCTGCGAAATGGCTACCGTCTGCTTCTCCGCTGAAATGTATTCGCGTATGAAAGAATATCCTGCCGAGAGGAGCACGAACACCGCAAACGCGACGGCAAGCTGCGTCCATATACCGGGACCATCGGGTATCTTCGGGGTTTTGGGCTGTTTTTCTTTGCGTGCTGTCATATCGGAGGATTATACATAATCGGGCCGGTATAAAAAGAAAATCCGGGTCGCCCGCCTGTCATGGCGTACTCAGGCGAAGCCCGGGAAAAAATCGGTCTTGATGCGGCGCCGGGGCACACCCATGTCCGAGAGCACGTGTTGAAATGCGGTCACCATCGAGCGCGGGCCCGAGATGAAGAACATACGCTCCTTATAATCAGGCACCTCACGCACAATCATAGCCGCATCTATGAAACCTCTTTCACCCGTCCATGCGTGAGGGACGTTTCCGTCCGTGAGCGTGTAGACGGCGCGAAAACCGGCATGAGCAGCCTCCGCCGCATCGAAAACATTCTTGTACGCAATCTCCTCCTGCGTTTTGTTGGAGTACAGAAGAACGACATCGCGCTTCTCATTCGTATCCGTCAGATACTTGACCATACTGCGAAACGGCGTGACCCCGATGCCGCCGGCGATAAATGCGAGCTTTTGATTCTTGTTCCGCGGAAGCGTGAAATCCCCCGCGATGCTTCCCGCGAGTATCGGGGCTCCGGTTTTGAACGCGGCGAGGTACCGCTTGAAAGTGCTCGGCTTCGCATAAAATTTGATGCCGAGACGTACGTCATCTTCCGTCGGCGATGAAGCGAGCGTAAAGTAGCGACGATTGCCTCGTGAATCAGGAGAATCCGCCGCAAGCGTCACTTCCGCATACTGACCGGGTTTAAACGCCGGAAGGCGTCCGTCGAGAACGAATTCATACGTATCCGCCGCGAGCTTCCTGATTTCTTTCAGATGCAGGACCTCCTTAAATTTCGGGCTGACAACATATGAGAATACATTGCCGAGAAGGAGCGCGAGTTCAGGCGTAGAGTACCAGGAAAATACGTGCACCCAGGGAGCGAAGAGGAACCCCACAAGGGCGCCGTACACAATCCGCGTAACGCGCCGAGGAGGCGTCGTGAGAGGCTCCGTAAGCATTACGAATGCAAAGAAAAAAAGCGGCGTGTGAACAAGAGTTCTTGTGAGCGCCGCGAGAACATCGCCGCCGGATAATACTATCGGTGCTATCGAAGCAATCCCCGCCGAAAGCAGAAATGTAAGGACGAGGTCCGTTCGCTGTATTTTGCGGACAATCAGCAACCCGCCGACGATGACGAACGGCAAGAGGAACTGATTTCCCCCGACCCACCATGTCGCAGAGTGGTTCAGGACAAGCGCGATAGCGGCAACACCGACCGCCGCCGGATTGAACATATGTTTTCCCCGGACGTTGAGAATATATTTGGACGCCACGGCGGTGAAAGCCGCCCAGAACAATATAAAAAACATCGCGGCAGGGCTGCCCGGTGTTATGACAAGAGCAAGGATGAGACCGGTCAACACTGAAGATTCGGCATTTGTCGGCACTCCGATAAACCGGGCAACAATGTGATTACTGAGCCATGAGAGCGCAACGAGAAATGCCGTGGAAGCGAGCAGATTGAAAGCACTGAAAGGCAGGAGTCCCAGCGCGGAATACCCCGCGGCAACAAGTACGAGTCCTCCGAGATAGTACGTCAACAGACGGTACATTGTCGTCGTGTTGAGAAACGAATCAATAACGGAAAACATACAGTTATTCAGTATCGTTTGCGCCGGATGCCGGCTGTACAGCATATCGGGAAAATCCGCTCGTCATCGTAGCTGTACCTGAGATATCAATCGCATAGCCCTCGAAACCGTCGAGTGACTCGATAAACGAGATGCCGTTTTCCCCCATCGCATATGCGGCTGTCGCAAACCTGTCCGCCTCATACACATCGGGCCCTATCACGGTGATACTGACGATTGCCGACAAGACGGGCATTCCCGTGTGCGGATTGTAGATGTGATTACCCCGGATATAGTTGCCCGAAGTAGCGATGCCGCAGTCGGTAAGGTAGACAACTTTTACCACTTCTTTTTCATTGAACGGATTTCTGATGCCGACGCTCCATAGTCCACCGTCCGCATTCCGGCCCGCGACCTGAATGTCGCCGCCCGCCTCTACCCAATAGTCTGTATGCCCTGCAAGAAGCGCCAGCGCGGCTGCGTTCCTGACCGCCCATCCTTTTACGATTCCTGACGGGTCAAGTATTCCGTCCGGTGTTCTGACATTAAAATATCCCTCTGTGTCCCGCTCCGTCCGGGCGGCGAGAGAAAGGACTTCGAGCATTTCCGGGCTGTACGTTTCCGGAGTAACTTCACCGCGGTTGATTCGGGAAACTTCGCTCGTACTTTTATAGGTGCTGAATTGTTCATCTATGCGGCTGAAGTAGCCGAACAGAGGCTCGAGGTCGGCAGAATCTCCGCCCACAATTTCGACAGTGACGGGCGTACCCATAATGAGACGGCGTTCTTTCATATGTACGAATACTATGCGGCCTGACTGAGAGCGGAGGTAAGCGACTGCTTGAACGCCTCACTCGTATCCGACGCACCCGATACACCGTTAACGTTCGCACTCTGAGCAGCGATGGCTTCTTGCGTAAGTTGTGACATCGCGTAGGAATTTATTTGGCGCGATGTGCCTCTGTCTTGCGGGTAATCGAGGAACGTTACGTCTGCAATCTTTCCGTTCGCGATTTTTACCTGTACCTGTACCTGACCGTAGTAGGCATACGCCGACACCCCGGTATACGTGCCGTCTTTATACTTCCCCTCAGAAGGTGCGGCAGTCGTAGCAATTTCCTTTTTCGGAGGCAGCGCACTCGTATCTTCCGTTGCAGGAGCGGTTGTCGGCACTGCGGAGTCGACCGCAATGAGGTTACTTTGCGCAGTAGCGTTTTGGAACACCGCGAAAACTGCGAATGCAAGAATAAATGTCGTTGAAGCGATGAATTTTTTCATATGTGAAACCGGGTGTCATGCTGTGTAAACGGGCGGGAGCGGCTGCAGAGCTGCCCCGTTCATCTAATATACACGGACGTGTCCGTTTCTTTCATCCTTAGAGGGCTCCCTAGTGCCCCGCCATCTGTTGCTGTTCACCGCGGAAAATATCACCGTTCGCCGGACCATCCACATGAAGCACTCCCCAAGCGCCGCGGTCCATACGGGCGAGTGCGTGGTCTACGAGAACATAGTTGCCCGGCACGAGCGGCGTGAAATCCACAACGGTCGCACCGCCCGCAGGGACCACCGTCGTTTGCACATCCGTAAGCGGCACACTTGTGAGCGAGGCTTCCTGGTACACATGGTCGAATATTTCCCCGATGACGTGGAAACTTGAAACGAGATTCACTCCGCCGTTACCGAAATACATGCGCACCTTCTCTCCGACATTCACACGCATCGCATTCGTAGTCGTCGAGGTAAGCGCGCCCGTGCGGCCGTTGAAGACGATGTACTGCGGCTGGCCGTCGAGCATGGCCCGCGTATCGAATATCTGCAGACCTTTTTTGCCGAGCGTCCCGGTTGTATAAAACTCACCCTGCATGACGTAGAGCTCTTTGTCGACTTTCGGAAGACCTCCTTTCGGCTCAACAAGAATGAGTCCGTATTGGCCGTGCGCCATGTGTGTTGCCGCATTGGGCGATGCGCAGTGGTACACGTAGAGACCGGGATGAAGCGCGGTAAAGGTCAGTGTTTTTGTCTCGCCGGGCTGAGCCAAGAGCACGGAGGCTCCTCCTCCGGGACCGATGACCGCATGAAAATCTATCGTGTGCGGATGAAGACTCGTCGCATCATTGTGAAGCGTCACGACAACGGTGTCCCCCTCCATAACGCGGATGAACGGCCCCGGTACAGTACCGTCAAACGTCCAGAAATTCTGGTACACGCCCGGCGCCAGTTCGGATATCACCTCTTTTGCGGTAATACTGACATGGTCGGTCGTCGTCGCCGTTCGCGTAATCGGCGGAGGCACGTCGTTGGGATCCCGCGCGATGTCGGAGACTTTTTCGAACGAATTGAAGTGCAAGAAGAATTGTATGACATTCTTGAACGGCAACGCGGGAGAACCCGCCGGACCGTACGTCGTGAGGAATGCGGTGTATTCAAAGCCCTGCGGAAGGCCATTGGGCACATAGAAGAAAATTGAAATGCCGACGAGAACAAGTACGGAAAGCATCGCGGCGAAACGGGAATGGAATTTGCGCAGGATGACATACAGGAGTATCGCTGCTGCAGTGAACGCGATGACGAGACCAAGTGTCTGTACAAAAATGTACGAGAGGAGTGATACGAGCCAGAGCATACGGAGAGTATCGCATGCTCTCACCTTTTTTCCTCCACACAGTGTGCGCAAATCTTGCAGCCGACCCGGGATAAGAGAGTCGCCTGAATCCGCGGGCCTCTAGATTAGGTTGCGGGAAGAAGTTAGGGTCTTTTACTGTACCGCCACAAACTCGGCCATATCGCACACGCGATTCTCAGACGCTTCCAACACGTAGTTCTTCACGGTTATAGTAATCTGACCCGATTTGTTTGCGAGCGCATGCCGAGTCGCGTCGGAATTTGTAAGGCAGATGCGAACATTGCCATTCTGAGGATCTACAAGGTAGTGAGGAAGTTTCATAGCATCGCTTTCCGCAACGGAGAACGATGCGGCACCGTCGAAACTGCTTTGTGCGGTAAAGGTGCCGGCTACCGTTGCTTGGCCGGAGAAGTATACCCGTTGACCCTCTATTGAGGAGACAGTCAGTCCCCCGACACTGTCACCGACAGCAATATTCGCGAGGGTGACGGTCTTCGCACGTGTAGGTGCTGAACCGGTATTTTGATTATCATCGCTCGAGCCGCTGACTGCCATTTGCTGTGGAAGTCCGTCGCCGGAGATCTCAGAAGAAGTATTTGATTTGTTTGTAAGCAGGAGGTACCCGACAATACCGGCAATCACGACGGCGGCAACAATCAGTGAGGTCATCTTTGAAAATCCTTGTCGGTTCATATGCCGAGATTATATACAGCTTGAACCCATACACGAAAGGCCCAAAGGGTTACTTTGGGCCGATGTGTTTACTGTTGTGGAGATGGCGGGAATCTCCCTCGCCTCTCGTCTCGCCGTCGCTCGACTCGGACTGGGCACCGCCTCGCTGTTCGGCAAGCTTGCCTCACATCGCTCCGGCGTTCGATTCCCGCCCGCAGTGTGCTCAAGCACACTGCTCACCTCCACAAACAAAAAACGCCCGCATTTTCATGCGGGACGGTTTTTGTAATTGTGGAGATGGCGGGAATCGAACCCGCGTCCAGAGAAAAACATGTGTGCGTATCTACGATGCGTAGACCATCTTGAGGTTTAAGTAACGTACGTATGAGGTGGACAGAATCGTACGAGACCGAGCTCTATTCTTAGCGCGAGTCGAGCGGTTCGCGCAGTGCTTGAATTTGTTGACGTCCATCCAACCCCCTATCAAGCTTCGAAGATTGGTGAACGGTCACTTAGGCCGTAGCGTAAGCGAACTGAAGATCTTTCATCTGTATAGGTGAAAGAACTCCGAATGCGGTTTTGGTCGCATTTGAAGAATTTGCGGCAGTTTAAAAAGGTACCGCAGCTTTGCAACGCGCGCACAGATGCCGGTTCCCCTGTCGAAACCGATCACCCCCCACCTCCAATCCCGAAAGATTAGAGGTGGCGATTGACCGGCACAAGTGCTTGAGGGTGGGGAGGAGCATGCCGCTCGCTCCCTGCTGTTGTCATGACGGTGGCCTCCGCGGCCACATGACAATGATGCACGAGAACACCGCCGCAGCGCTAACCGCAATGCCGGGGTTCTGACTCACCCAAGTGTCCGCAAGCATATACAGTCCGTGGATGCGCTCGTACATGTGAGGTGCCTCCTTCGCGCACCCTCAAGCACTCGTTACTAAATTTTCAAAGTTCTTCGAATCTGACGTTTCTCTTCTCGCGCCCGGATACTTTGACGCTTGTCCTGTTTTTTCTTTCCGCGTGCGATGGCGATAAGAAGCTTCAGATTTCGTCCTTTATTATACACCTTTAATGGGACTATTGTCAACCCTTCAGCCGTCTCCGCACCCGATATTTGATTGATTTCTTTGCGCTTTAAGAGAAGCCGGCGCGTACGTTCGGGGTCGTACGATTTCGGAGCGTTTTTCTGCTGCCACGGAGGGATTGTCGCGCCCACGAGATACGCTTCCCCGCCGCGCGCGACGATGCGCGCACCCTTAAGCGAGCCTTGCCCGGCACGGAGCGATTTCACTTCGAATCCGAACAACTCCAAGCCCGCCTCCATCTCCTCGAGGATTGTGTAGTCGAATCCGACGCGTTTATTTTCGAGCACCATGCGGACACTATACCCCGCAGCGCCCCGCGGCGTAAGAATGGCGGGTTCTACTTCTGCCGTGCGAAGACAGTCTCAGGCGCACCCGCAGAGTACGGAGCGACCTGGTACGGCTGGAAGATAAAGATGACGTTGTTCTCGTGCACCACAAACGCGCTGTAGTTGTCCGGATTCGCTTCGAACCCTTCCGGCGCGATGATGTCGGAGCCGAGCTTTGCGCTCAGCTGCGCCTTCGACTGCTCGGCGACCTGCGCAAGCGTGAGTCCCGTGAGGGCGAGCGCATCATCGAGTGTGAGCATTTTTCCTGTCGCCCTGTTGAAGCTGAGGCCGAGCATTACGGGAAGCGGATGCGCACCGCCCGTATCTTGCGCGACGACTTCGCGAACGCTGATGAACTCCGGTCCGGTATAGACATCCGAGAACGTGCCGATAAATTCGTACTTCCTGAAGCCGTGAGATACCGGTGTGTCTGTAGCGGCCTGTTTTTTCAACTCATCCGCGCCCGCTGCAACAGCGCTCCGTATCTGCTCATCTATTGCAGAGATGCCGAACTGCGGATACTCCGCATGCACGGAATAGTCCGTCCCCTCCTCCGCGAGCGTGGAAGTCGAAACGGTTACCGCTTGCGGGGTCGGGGCCTGCCCCGTCTCCTGCACGGGAGCGATTGCCGAACGCGTCAGGAAGAAATACGCGACGAGCGCGAGCACGATAATAACGACTGCAGCATAGAGAATTCTTTTCATACATCTACAGTACCATGTAAACCGATGCCGGTTTTCGTCCTCCGTCAGACTTCTCCGAGTGAAGGGATGTTCAGCCGCTGGCGCGCATTTTCTCCGAGGAACAGGTGTGTAGCTCTCTTAGGTACATCACCGCGTACTCCGAGGTGCGCCGCTCGCTCGAAAGCGCCGAAGCTCGAGGCGAGGAAGACCGTGTGCTTTCCGAAACGTGCGCAGATGTCATCCACACTTTCAAAAACTTTTCTGAGGCCTTCGGATTTCAGGGATTCTCCGAAAAGATCGAGTTGCATCGTCCCCGCATCCTCGAGCTTGAGGAGGCCTATTCCCGTTGCACGGTAGAGCGCACGCGGACGGAATACGCCGGGAAAGTGCTCTTTCACGACGGTAAGCATGTCCTGCGGTACGGCGGTCGCACGGGAGAGCTTTATCTCGCAACTGTGATATTTGAAATCCTGTGTCTTGAGGAAAAAGAATATCTGCGGCGATGCGAGATTCCAACGACGCGCCTTGATGCACGCGTTCTCGATATTTTTGGACAGCTGAGAAAACACGAACGCGGCATCACTTGAAGGTGGTGTGAACGTTTTTGTTTTCGAAATAGATTGGTACGTCTCGCGTCCGGCCGCACTTACTTCGTTCATCACTTCCCCGTTCAACTCTTTCCACAGCTCATATCCCGGTTTGTGCAGATTTTTTTTCACCCACGATTCATCACGTGCGGCAAATTCATACGCGGTGCGTACGCCGAGCTTCTCAAGGTACGCCGCGGTATTCGGTCCGATACCCCACACGTTGATGCAGGGTGTATTTCTCAAAAATTGTGCCGCGTCCGAGAGCGGTATGAGGGTCAGCCCGTCGGGCTTCTTCCATTTCGAGCCGATTTTCGCGAGGACTTTTGTCGCGGAGAGTCCCATGGAAAAGGTCATGCCGAGTTCGCGCTCAAGGTCCCGCCTGATTGCTTCCGCCGCCGCCGGATATGACATCCGCAAAGTGCGGCGGAGCCCCGTGAGGTCCGCGAAGCACTCATCTATTGAGTACTCCTCGACGACCGGTGTATAGCGGCGGACGATGGCGTACATGCGGTTTGAAAAGAGGCTGTACGTTTCATAGTCGGACGGAAGAATGACGACGTCGGGACAAATCTTTTTAATCTCAGCGAGAGACATGCCCCGCGTAGCACCGCGGCGTTTTACTTCGTACGACATCGAGCTGGCGATGCCGCGCTCCTTGCCCGTCACGACCGGCTTCCCGCGAAGTGACGGGTCTTTCGCCACTTCACATGACGCGAAGAACGCGTCGCCGTCTATGTGCAGAATGGCGCGGGGAAATGATTTCGGGGAGCCCCATGCCATACGCTATACACCTACACGTTCCAAACTGCATGGCGCGTCGGCAGTCTCAAGCGCGGCTTGAGTGCTTCCCGAAGCGGCGTGCACAAGATATGAAGTAACAATTTCATACGGATTCTTTAACGAATAATGATTAATAAGTACGGGATGGGCCACGCAGTATGCGGAACCGACGGTGTTTCCTGCGGGTTACTGGTTTTGCGGCACCCACATCATCGTCTCTTTCAACAACTGCCGGGACGGCGGAAGCAATCCGGGACGCCTCGTCTACGTACTTCTGGATGTCCAGCCACGTATCAATTTTTTTCATCATATATGTATTTCTCATTGCTGATATTTGCGGATTACCGCGACCACCACTGCCTCGATGCGGAAGTCTCCGTCCGGATATATCGGTTTGTAATCTTTGTTTGCGGGGTCGAGGTAGTATCGCTCACCCGTCTTGCGCAGGTACTTCATCGTGAATTCGTTGTCGACGCTCGCGATGACTATCTGACCGGGTTTGTACGAAGATTTTCTCTCGACAATCACCATATCTCCCGCGTGAATGCCCGCATCAATCATGGAATCTCCTTTCACTTTGAGAATGTAGGTTGATTCTTTGTTCGGGATGAGGAATTCATCGAGGTTCATGACGTCGAGCAACTCTTCCTCCGCAGCCGACGGGAATCCTGCTTCGACGAGACCGAGGAGCGGAACTCCTTCGTACAAAGTACTGGGGACAATGTGTCCTGCGCTGTCTTTGGATACAACTCCCTCCTCTACCATCTTTCCGATGAGCTTGAAAACGGCGTTCTTCGAGCGGAAACCGGTAAGGACCATAATCTCTTTATAGAGCGGCATCCGTTTATGCTTGCCGTAGAAGGTGAGAATCTTTTTCTTGTACGTATCGTAGTCGGCCATGCGGACAGTATATGGTGAACTATGGTTCACCTGCAAGAAAAAGCCTGTGGATATCACCTGTACACCCCTCAAACGGCGCCGGTTCCGTATCGCTTTCTTTTCTCCAAGACAGCAGTACTATACGACCGTAAAACGTGCGTAATACCTTTTATCCTATGTATACCCGCAGCCTCATTTTCGGCCTTATTATCAGCCTCTTCCCCCTCGCGGCCTCAGCCCAGGCGGTCGTAACACCATCGGAAGCTGCCGCCGGTTCCTTCCGAACGTTTACCCTGAACGTCCCCGCCGAAAAACTCCTCGGCCTGATTCACGTCCGCCTCGTCGTTCCGGCAGGTGTCTTACATGTAACACCGACGGTAAAACAAGGGTGGAGAATCTCGACAACAAAGGACGGCGCCGGCAATGTGACCGAGGTCAACTGGACGGGCGGCAGAATTCCGGCCGGACAGCGCGATGAGTTCTCTTTCAGCGCGCAGGTCCCCGAGACCGTCACGACCCTCACGTGGAAAATATACGAGACCTATACCGACGGCTCAATCATTTCATGGGACGCCGACCCGCGCGCAGCGCAGCCCGCAGATAAATACGGCGCAGCGGACTTTTCAAAAGTCGGTCCCTACTCCGAAACACGCATTCTGAGCGACATCTCCACCGCTCCGGGCAACGTGAATCTCGCGGCGAGCGAACTCGCGAGCTTCGTACTTTCGGCAACGGCGCTCGTCGTCGCCGGTCTCGCACTCTCACGCACGAAAAAGCGCGCGCACCATCACGTGATGTAATCGTATTCAAAAGAAAAAGGGCCCGCAGCGCGCGGGCCCTTTCTTATTTCGTATGCGGCGTTCACGCCGCTTGGGGAAGATGTTCGTCCAGGAACACCTTCATCGCAGTGACGCTCGGCTTCATGCGATGTGCGCGATTCGTGCGCCGCATGAGCGCGTGGTACTTCCGCGAAAGCGGCGGAACAAATCCGAGCGCTTACTCGATGGTGTCGGGGAACTTTTCCCACCGCGCCGTCTCGACGACGACGAGCGGAATTCCCCGCACGACCTTGGACAATCCGACATGGAACGCGACCGCCGTGTGCGGGTCGAGAACTACGCCGTACCGCTCGTAGGCCATGTGTATCGCGCCGCGGGTAGCAGAATCGCTGCACGAACCGGAGACGAAGCCCCATTCAGCCAGGCGGCTGAATGGGGACTCACGGGAGATATCGAACCAGCCTTGCCAGCCTTTCTTCGCATCCATCTTCATCATCAGCATGTTGACCGCGATGCCGTCCCGTCCGAACGCTTCCGAAAGCAGTCGTTCGAAATTGGACGCGAGCTTGATGTCCATCGACGGACTGTGCGTCGGCGTCATCATTTCACCGTGCCGCGCATCGTACCGGCCGGTTTTGAAGAACCGGTCGAGCACGTCGTTCTTGTTCGTCGCGACCACGATGCGCGCAATCGGGATGTCCATCATGAGCGCCACGAAGCACGCGTACGCATCGCCGAAGTTGCCGCTCGGCACGGAGAACGCCACGGGACTGTTCGGCGATTTCGCAAGACGCGACCATGCCCAGACGAAGTAGACCGTCTGCGCGATGATGCGCGTCCAGTTAATCGAGTTCACGAGTCCCAGGTGATGCGCGTCTGCGAACGCCTTGTCGTCCATAATGGCTTTCACGAGCGCCTGACAATCGTCGAAGTCGCCTTCGATGATGATGTTGTGGACGCGCTTGTCGTTCACGCCGTACATCTGCTTCTTCTGCGCCGAGCTCATATTGCCTTGCGCGGGAGAGAGGACGGTGACGGTGATACGCTTCCTGCCGCGGAACGCCTCGATGGCCGCCGAACCGGTGTCGCCGGAGGTCGCGACGATGATGTTCAGGTACTCGCCGAGCTCTTCGAGCCAGTAGTCGAGCAGTTCCGCGAGAAGCTGCAGCGCCATGTCCTTGAACGCCCACGTCGGACCCTCGGACACCTGCAAGAGGTACAGTTCGTCCTCGAGCTTCTTGATGGGCACGATGCGGCTGCCGAATTTTTTCTTCGAGTAGGCCTTGTCGAGCAAGCGCTTGAGGACACGACGCGTCTTCTTGTCGAGGTACGGCGCCATGACCCGGTATGCGACCTGCTTGTACGAACGCGCCTTTATGAGCTTCGCGCGGTCGTGCTCGCTGAACTTTGGCCACGTCTTCGGGACGAAAAGCCCGCCGTTGCCGGCGATGCCTTTCAGCAGCGTGTCCGGGTAGGTGCATTCGCAGCCGCCCCGGGTAGATTCGTAGAGAACGGTATCCATGATGCCCCCTTTCGAGCATATCTACGGTGTGTTCCACCAGTTGCACAGGGCAATCTGGCACTGTGCGGAAGTGTACGCACCCTCTACATGTTCGCAAGTATGACAAAATAGACGCATGGAAACGCTGCGGTTCGGTGCGGGTATCGCCCTGGGAATTCTTATCGGCTTTCTTATTTTTCACAAAGCGCCCGCTCCCTCTATCCCTGCCGCAGAACCGGCGCTTCGCACTGCGCAGACAAGTACGACGACATTGTCTGCGGAATACGAGTGGTATCCGGTCGTAAAAGTTGTGGACGGCGACACTATTACCGTACTCAAGAACGGCAAGAATATGACCGTGCGGCTCATCGGTGTTGATACGCCCGAGACCGTGGATCCGCGGAAGCCCGTACAGTGTTTCGGCAAAGAGGCATCGGACGAAACGAAAAAAATACTCGGCGGGCAATATGCGCGTCTCGAGCTCGACCCTTCACAGGGTGAGTTCGACAAGTACGGCCGCACGCTCGCATACGTGTATGCGCCTGCGAATATCCGGCCAGAAGGAATCCTCGTGAACGAGTACTTGATATCCGAAGGGTACGCGCACGAGTACACATACAACCTTCCGTACAAATACCAAAAAGAATTCAAGGCGGCGGAAGTGAGTGCTCGCACGAACGAAAAAGGCCTGTGGGCTCCCGGCGCATGCGCCGGGAGCATTTCCGTCGCTCCCAAAAACACCCTCGCATCGGTTTCAGGAAGCTATGTCCCGTCAAAAACGTACGACTGTACAAAGAACAGCTACAACTGCTCCGATTTTTCTTCGCACGCGGAGGCACAGTACGTATTCGGACTCTGCGGCGGTGACGGGAATGACGTGCACCGGCTCGACAGCGACAAGGACGGTTCGGTATGTGAAGCGCTGCCGTAAATGTACCCACAAGGGTTATCCTTTGAACTCCAATTGAGGATATACTGAACGACAATGCTTCGGATACGTTCCCGAAATGCCGTATACGCCTCCTTTTCTTTTGGTGTACTTTTCTTTCTCCTGCCGTTTTTTGCTTTGGCGCAATCCGTATCAACATCCGTGCCGGTAGACACCTCTGCAAGCTGTCTTGCGGGTCAGACGGCTATCACGTCCGAAACGCGCGCACTCGCCCACGCCGCCGGCGTGCCTGACTCTTCAAATTGCTGGGTTCCGACAGACGCGAACACCGGACAAAAAATCGCGGAGGCGAAGCAGAATCTGCAGGGCATGTGGTGCGGTGGTTCACAAGCGCAGTGCTCTTTCAGCGGCGTAGTTTACCGCTCAAGCATCGACGGTCTCGACCCGAAGTTTGCATTGTGCGCCGATAAATTTATGAAACAGTTGCGCGCGCAAGACCCGAGCGCGTGCATACGTTCCGCATATCGAAGCTCGGCGCATCAGATGTGTTCCTGCCAAAACATCTGCCACAGCTCAAGCTGTCCGGGACTCTGCGCGCCACCGGGAGGTTCCTACCACCAAAAAGGTCTCGCAATAGACGTGAACCACCCGCGCGTCACGAAACAGATACTGTGGATGACCGCCGCGCAATCAGGACTCGGTAATCCGACAGGACTACACAATTCGGACCCCGACCACATTCAGGTCATGACCGGAGGAACGGATTGCAGCGACATCGGATACTCTCCGACCGATACCGACACATTCGTCCCCGGTCCCGCCGTCCAAAATCCGTACGCGAACTACACGCCTCAAACAAACCCCTTCCAGAATCCCAACACGCCGTACATGCAGCCGACGCCGCAACCGCAGACACCTACTCCTCAACAGCCCGTACAGCCGCAGCAGTGCCCTGTACAAAGTTTCTGCTCGGGCAACACCCTCTACAACCAGGATGCAAGCTGCGCATACCAGACGCAGCAGTGTCAGTACGGATGTTCCGGCAATCAGTGCGCACCCGCACCGACCCCGACCACCACACCCCCCGTGATTCCCGTCACTCCGACTTCCACGCCGACCACCACGCCACCAATCATTCCTATCAGCACAACGACCCCGACCACGACGCCGATTGGCACCACCACACCGGAGACGCCGCCCGAAGAATCACCCACTCCCTCATGGATTGATATCATCCGCTCGTTCGCGGGTGTGCCCGATCCGAACACGAGCTCGAGTACCGATACGAGCAGACCGGTCGACCTGAACTCAAACCTTTCGGATGTCTCACAGTACGGCTCGATGTTCCCGCAGTCAGATGCTTCCGGTACTCCGACGTACGTCATCGTACAGGGAGTCATCGCGCCCGAAACATTCTCGACCGGGCCGACAAACACGAACAACCCGACTCTCGCCACTCAGAACCCGACACTTCTCAATTCGCTCCTCTCACAGCTCCGCCTGGCTCTCCAAACGCTCATCATCACGCTCGCAACCCCCCGCCCGGGAGTCCCGTCCGCCTCCTGGTCGCCTTCTCTGGTCTCTTTCTAGCTTCCCCGGACCCCTCTCCCGTGGTATAGTTTCGACCACAAATGGGATTCACGAAATACACAACGCAGGCGGAAAAGGAGCGCGTCAGAATGAATGACGGCATACGCGCCAAGGAGGTCCGCACCCTCGGTCCCGAGGGTGAAAACTTCGGTATCTTGCCGATAAAAGAGGCTCTTGATAAGGCCCGTGAACTCGGCATGGACCTTATCGAGGTGTCCCCGAACGCCATCCCTCCGGTCGCGAAAATCGCCGACTACGGCAAGTACAAGTACGAACAGAAGAAGAAGGACAAGGAGGTAAAGTCCAAGGCCCGGGTGACCGAGACAAAAGAGGCGCAGGTGAAGATTGGAACGAGCCAAAATGACATGAATATCAAGGCCCAAAAAATCGGAGCGTGGCTCCGGGAGGGTCACCGGGTCAAAATTGACCTCTTCCTCTGGGGCCGTTACAAGTACATGGAATTCAACTTCCTGAAGGAGCGTCTTGAGCGTTTTCTTGCAATAATCCCTGAATCGTATAAAATCGCGGACGAGATCAAGAAGAGCCCCAAAGGCCTCTCGGTCGCGATAGAGCGGGATGCCACGAAGAAAGCGCCCCAGAATCGGGCGCCCAAACCCGAGGAACCACTCCCCGTCGAATAACCCTATGAAAACAAACAAATCATTCACGAAGCGCCTTCGCGTCACGAAGAAGGGCAAGATACTGTCCCGTGCTCCGGGCCAGAACCATTTCAATGCCAAGAGCTCCGGTAGCGAAACACAGCGCAAACACCGCGTCGGCAGCATCGAAATGTCCAATTCCCTTCGTAGCCGCTTCCTTCCGTAACATCATATGGCACGAGTAAAACGAGGGACGATGAAGTCCAAACACAGACGCTATATCCTCAAACAGACGAAGGGGTATCGTTTCGGACGCAAGAACAAAGAGCGCGTCGCAAAGGAGGCTATCCATCATGCGGGTGCGTATGCGTTCCGTCACCGCCGCGCGAAGAAGCGCGAGTACCGCAACCTTTTCACCCTTCGCATCAATGCCGCTGTCCGCGAGTTCGGATTCTCGTACTCGAAGTTCATCGACGCTCTCAAGAAGGCCAATGTGACCCTCGACAGAAAATCCCTTGCCGCACTCGCTAAGGACCACCCGGAAGCGTTCGGCCGCCTTGTGAACACCATCAAGGCCTAAACGCCTACGGCGTTTCCGCACCTGATTCAAAAGCCGCCTCAAAGAGGCGGCTTTTTCGATGCTACAGTGTCGCGATGATACACACGGCAGAGGTGCTGATTATACTGTTGCAATTCCTCCTCCTCGTCACCGCTCCTCTCTTTCTCATCCGAGCACTCGTACAAATCTTTTCGGACCGCACCGATGTGCCGTTCGTGCGCACGCCGCGCGCCATGTTTCCCGCGATAGCATCCGCACTCGACATCCAACCTTTCGACATCGTCTACGAGCTCGGCTCGGGAGACGGAGGATTTCTTCTCTGGTGCGCCGAAAGGTACCCGAATGCAAAATTCACCGGCATCGAACGAAACCCTCTTCTCTACCGCTACTCCGAGTGGCGAAAGAAACGTTCAGGAAGGCATAATCTCTCTTTTGTATACGGCGATATATTTTCGGAAGAATACGCAGCTGCGCGAAAAATATACTGCTACCTCCTCAACCCCGTTATGGACCGGTTCCTGCCGAAGCTGGAGCGCACATTTCACGGCACACTCGCCTCACGGGCCTTTCGCTTCAGTACAAAAGAACCAGAGCGCACCGTCGAACTGACGTCAAAAAAGGGCGGACACGGCGAGCACCTCCTGCATATCTACGATTTCTCGTAGGCGCGAGGGGGTATGGGATTGCTATAAAATCATTTCAGCGTTCTTGCCCGTCGCACTCCATCCGTCATGATTGTTGTAGACAAGTTGATTCTCCTGTTTGCGTTTCTGGACCATTTCAATGAGCCTCTCCACGATGGCATTCGCATCTGTGTCGAAAATAATGTTCGGATTCGGACGATGCGCAGCTTCGAGAACCATCTGCAACAGCTCATCCGTATCCCAGTTCCCCTGCAGGACACCCGTCGGTTTATGGTCTTCGAATGAAACGGCGAACTCGTTGAGCGTGCCGATACGACCCGGTCCGATAATCATCGCATCCGATGAGCGGACAAGAAGCAGGTCACGGCCCGAGTACCCGAAGCCGGTATAGACAACGACGTCCATGTAATCGAGCGGGAGCTTGTACGTTTCGACGTGTTCGCGTTCGGTCGCAGCCGGAGAGAATCCTATGGAGAAACCGCATTCATCCTTTGCACCCATCGCCGAGTAGAGCGGGAATCCCGTCGTCGCACCCGTATTGATGATGGCGCCGTGTCGGGCAATCGTGCGCCCGAGTTCTTTTGCTTTCTCAAATGCGTCGAGTCCGGAGAATGTCGTGTCCGCCGAGCCCGAAACGCCGATTTTGACGACGCCGTATCCGTCCGGAAGGCGACAGAAATTTTGCGGGACTGCCGCGTGATTCGGATGGAGAGTTTTCTTCAACATGAATGAAATTGTATCACGCTCACAATTCTACGGTGA
>JAIOPS010000043.1 GCA_021413775.1 Candidatus Kaiserbacteria bacterium
GCTAGAAGCAGATACACCACTAAAAAGTGGCGGCTCTGTTTCTCGTATTGAAACAAAACCCGACCACTAAAATGGTCGGGTTTTGTGTTACGGACTGAAAACTATGAAAAATAAAAAAGATAAAGCCTCCGCCTCGAAAGAAGAGCAGGAGCGTACAACAGTTCAAAAGGCTCTCTTCCTCGAGTCATTCGCGAGAACGTACGGCTATGCATCCGGCGTGTGTAAGAGTTTAGGGATGGGCCGCAGTACCTATCATTATTGGCGCAAGGAAGATCCTGTGTTCAACCAGGCTATTCTCGATATCCAAAAGGATCGGATATATGACGTCGAGGACAGTATGTATATTCAAGCCATCGTAAAAGAAAAAGTGGCAGCGGGAAAGTATATTCTTAGTCACAAACATCCGGATTATAAAGATAATAAGAAGAAGTTTTCTAGATACGGTGAGGTTCCTCTCCCGTTCGATGTCGAACCTACAATCGTCGATATCATTCGGGCACAGGAGATAGTGTCTTGGAATGACGAGCAACAACGGCTCAAAAGCAAAGATTCAACTGAAGCCAAGGTTAGGAAACAGACACAGGAGTACCACAAAACGTTCGGCATGTCTGAATCAGGGCAGATTGCGGACTCGGGCGAGAGTGACTAGAATGCCTCTGTGAAGAACCGGCTTAAAGCACGCTTTGCCGAACTGCAAAAGGGAGAAAATCTCATTCCAATGCTTTTGGCGATTGCTATTACAGGCATCGCGCTTTTTGACTCAAACTATCTGCACAATGAATTGCTGACGGTGATGTTTGTACTCGCGTCACTGCTTTTTATTGTTTTGCTCTCTGTAATCTTTGCGTACGCAGGATACATAGTACTGAAGTCTCTTTTTCTCCTTAGCGCCGAATTGTCGCTTTTAATATTTTTGGCTCAAGAGTATTGCAATACCGGAGTACATACCGGCGACGATGCGCTGAGATCGCTGGTTGCACTTTCTATCCTATATATCTTGTATGTCTTTTTTAAATCTCTTTGGACGGCACTGGTAAAAGAGAAGGATAATATTCCCGATAAGCAATGGACGAAGGAAGGAATCATTATCATCGGCTTCTTCCTGATTTCCGTCATTTCGCTGTTGTGGATGATCTACCAGGTCGCTAGTCCGATAATCCTTGGCCTCTGCGTCTACAGAATCTAAAAACGGGAAAAATGTCTAATTTGTCTAATTTCAGCTCCGTCCAGACTGCGTCGGGGAGAGTGGTAGAATAATCCTGTAAAAGCCTTGTGCTGTATGACGGAGAAAGTTTCCGGCTCGGGCTGTCCAGCCAAGTCGAGCTAGGTTATCGCGCACGAGACACGGTGTTTGGCGATAGTGTTTGTACGCCAGGAAAACCAGCATTTCTGGCACGGCACCACTTGCCTTTCGGCAAGTGTGGGATTGTGCACTGTGGTACTATGTTCGCTACATAAGAGAACTGGCGACCATGAGTGAACACCAAGCGTTTTCGATAAACGAACAGAAGACTGTTAGCGAGACGGTTGAGGGGGAGGCAATCATTATTAATCTTGAAACAGGTTCATACTATAGCCTTAATCCCATCGCTTCGGTGATATGGAATTTGATTGCTGAGCGCTATAGTGTGCACGACATTGAGACTGCGCTTACGAACAAGTACGGACTTTCAGTAAGAGATGATCTCTCCACCTTTATACGGACGCTCAGAGAAGAAAAACTCATTCTCCCGAGCGAAGCCATCTCGAAAGGTGTGGTACCTACATTTGTTCCAGAAGTGTATGGCGCTCCTGAACTTCTCAAATATGAAGACATGCAGGCAATGCTTCTGGCCGATCCGGTGCACGACGTCGATCAGAGTGGGTGGCCCATTCTGAAGAAACAACACGGTTCAGTGACCCCACCTCTCCTGTCCGTTATCATCCCTGTGTTCAATACTGAAGCATACATAGCCGACGCGATTCAATCGATACTCAACACCAATTATCCTGAGCTAGAAATTATTGTGGTAGATGATGGTTCGACCGACTCTACGCCAGAGGTGCTTCGTTCTTTTGGAGATGCCATTACCGTCATCCGGCAGTCCAATCAGGGGCAGTCAGTGGCGCGCAACGTAGGATTGCGTGCATCGACCGGGACCCTCATTGCCTTTCTCGATGCAGATGATGTATGGACAGAGAATCACCTCTCTGTTCTGCGCAATCTTCTAGATGAACATCCGGACTGTGTGCTCGCGCGCGGGAATATTCAGTATGTGCGTCTTGTGAACGGCGAAATAGTTAAACAGACAGAAGGCCTCTTCATGCAGTCATTGGTGGGTTCCTGTCTCTATCGGAGAGAGGTGTTTGCGACGGTGGGTGAATTCGATGAGGAGATGCGTTCAGGGGAGGATGGCGACTGGAACTTACGGTTCGAAGAGAGCGGGCTTTTGGAGTGTCGTACTGACGAAGTCGTGCTGCTGTATCGCAGGCACGATCGTAACATGACGAACACTCGTAAAGTATTAGTACGAGGTCAGATTGATGCAGCGCGTAAGCGGGTAGAACGCGTTCGTAGTAGAGCGAAGACACCCTAGCATGGAACTTATTCGGACAGGCAATCTCTACCGCATTACCAAGAATTATTTTACTGACGTGGTGCTTCCGGCAACGAACGTACTCGCCAGTAGGCACGAGTCGAGCGTGCGCACCTACCGAATTCACACGCACACCTTCCGGATTGAATTTTTCTCGCCCGTTCTTGAGCAGCGTTTCTCGAAAGCACTGAGCGGTCTTGAAGTGCCTGCGCAAGACAAGGTCGACCTTACTGTAGTGGCTTGGGACAAAGCCACGAGTGCCGTCGTGTCTCCACTGGTCTTGAACGCGTATCATCTCCTGCCGGAAGTCGATGCAAAGGGAACGATCTGCGAGGATTTTGTCGGCGTGTATATTCATGGAGAGGAAAGCGTGACACTCTACGACATAGATGCACAAAAAGCGTACTACTATGTATCGGATGCGAAGGATCTTCCGCACTGGGTTGACGCTGCACCACTACGCACGCTTTTGCACTGGTTTCTTACCGCTCGGAATATGCAACTTATGCACGGCGCGGTAGTTGGTCATGCAGGGAGAGGGGTGCTGCTCACTGCGCCCGGAGGTTCGGGCAAATCTACCACCGCATTTAATTGTTTGCGTCAGGGTATGGAGTATTTGGGTGACGACTATGTTGCAATAACTGAAAAGGTGCCCATTACTGCGCACGGATTGTATGCTTCCGCAAAGCTTACACAAGACGCCATGAGCCACTTACCAGTCCTCGAACACTATGCGGTGGTAGAGGCAGGTGTGGAAAAGGCGGTGATTCATGTTCCGGATGTACTTCTGGGACACCTGGTGCGCGAAGCGCAACTGCTTGCCATTTTTGTGCCAAAAATACACTCAGGAGAAACAACATACCTGATACCGGCAGGGAAGTCAGATGTACTGCGCGCGATTGTTCCTACGACATTGTTTCAACTACCCTTTGCTCGTAAAGAAATACTTTCGGTTATGCGCACTCTGGTAGAGGAGCTCCCGTGCTATTTTTTGATGCTGGGCAAAAACCGTGATGAGGCACCTGAGACTATCATGTCCTTTATTAAAGGCGCGATAGAGTAATTGTATGGACCGTTTTTCTATCTACATCAGCTACTTTTCCGGAGCAAAAATAAAGCTCTTAGTCAGTGGTTCACTAATCGTAGCGCAAACTGCATCTTTGGTTCCCATTGCCATAATCCTCCGGCATATTTTTGAGACCTCCTTACCGACGAAAAACAGCACCGACTTGGTGGTGTCGCTTGCACTGATATTGGCACTCTTTTTCATAAACGCACTAGCCACAATAGGCAATCGGCACCTGGTGTTGTCACTCGTTAAATCAACCACCTACCGTATACGCACTGACGCTATAGCGCACCTTGCAAAGGCGAGTCGGTCGTTCTACGGGAGCAGCGATCTTGATGCTCTGCATACCAACGTTGTGCACGACTCTGAGCGCATAGACTTCATGACAAATGCGCTCTTTTCGCAGTTCATACCAGGCGCGCTGATTGTGGCGGGGCTTTCGCTGTATCTTGTGGCCATCAACCCGCTCCTGTTTGTGGTAGTGTCACTGCTATTACCTCTGGGATACGTTGCTGGAAAAAGTCTTGGTAAGGAGGTGCAACACCGTACACGGGTGTTTCATGCTGACTTCGCGAATTTCAGTAAAAGCGTTTTCTTTTTCCTGCGCTTTAGTGATTTGATAAAAATATCTTCAGCCGAAGACTTTGAACGTGCACGGCAAGAGAATGTGATTGCGAACCTTCGCGATTCGAGCAAGCACATGTCGTGGCTTTCTACGGTGTACTTGATGATGCAGAATAATCTTTTGGTATTTGTGGGAATACTCATACTCTTGCTCGGTGGCTTTCAAGTGATTGAAGGTGTTGTTACGCTCGGTTCGATACTGTCGTTTTATGTAGCGCTTAATCTACTAAGTGCTCAGGCGCGCGGAGCTATCGGCGCCATGCCCGTTATTCTCGAGGGTATGGAATCACTCAAGACCGTGTCCCCGCTACTTTCTGTCATTCCGGTAGCCGTTTCCAAGCAGCCACTCCAGGGAGCGCTGTCGAAGATTGAGTTTGCAAATGTAGCATTTGCGCATCCTGGCGCTTCTGGACTTATGAACATATCGTTCACCCTTACACCTGGAAAGTCCGTCGGTATTGTTGGCCCGTCGGGCTCAGGCAAATCCACTATTGTGCACTTATTGCTCGGTCTACATGAGCCAGATGCTGGAACTGTGCTGGTAAACGGGAGTGATTTGCGCACCATAGACGAACAGTCGTATCGGTCGCACATCGGAGTGCTCATGCAAGATCCCGCCCTCTTTGCGGGAACAGTACGCGAAAATTTGCTCTATGGCACAGCGCAGTGCACCGACGAAGAAATGGAACGCGTGTGCCGATTGTGCGAAATCCACGAAAGTATTGTTGCGCTACCGCAGGGGTACGACACTATGCTGGGCGAACGTGGTGTGACTATTTCGGGTGGCCAGCGTCAGCGCATTGCTATTGCACGCGCACACTTGCGCAAACCAAAGCTGCTTGTGCTCGACGAACCAAACAATAATCTTGCGGATGACATGATTGTCAGGATTATGCAATCCGCGATGGCAGAGGGAGTTATGCTACTCGTCATTACTCATAGCGAGCATCTGACTACCTATTTAGACCAGGTGTATATCTGTGCCGTCGGCGCACAGGCACAATCAACACTTACTGAACGAACATAGTGGTATGGAACAGAATAAGCGCATCAGTGTCGTCATGCCCGTCTTCAATGCAGAGCGGTATGTGGCCGATGCCGTGCAAAGTGTATTGAATCAAACGTATGGTTCCATTGAACTCATCTGTGTTGACGATGGCTCAACTGATGCGTCGGCTTCCGTTCTGAGGTCATTTGGCGATGCTATTACCTGCATCTTCCTTGAAACCAACAGTGGTATTGCAGTTGCACGAAATACAGGTGCCGCTTCGGCATCGGGAGCATTCCTTGCGTTTATGGATGCTGACGACCTATGGAAGGAGGATAAGCTCGCGTTACAGAGCGCATGCTTCGACGAGAACCCTGCCATCGATCTGGTATTTACCTACATGCAATGCTTCATTAGTCCAGAACTTCCGGCTGAGGTACAGGAGCTACGAGAGTTGCCTGTGGAACCAGTTGTTGGACATGTACCTTCCGCAGTACTCATAAAACGAAGCTCGTTTGATAGGGTGGGGAACTTTAACCCTGTATGGCGTGTTGGCGAGTTTATCGACTGGCGGGCGCGTGCGGTTGATGCGGGGCTCAAAGAGGTAACGCTCCCGGAGACACTGTTGTTGCGACGGATTCATGACAGAAATACTGGCGTAACCGAGCGATCTTCTCGGGTCGATTATGTTCGTATTGTGCGCGAAGCGCTTGCTCGTCGAAAAAATGACCATGCGTAAAGACATGAATTCATTTCCGGAGAGTTTCCCTTCGCCAGACGAAGAATTACTCCTCAGGGTACTGCTTTCACCGGATGAAGAGCTTGCAGAACACTACGCAGCGTGGAAGTCGACAACTGTGTTTGATGCCGTCCCATACGCGGTGCTTGGCTTGATGCCACTTTTATACATACGACTTTCGAAACACGGAATTGTTGATGAGCTGACTCCGCGATTGCACGGTATCTATAAATATGCGTGGACAAAAAACCAGCTACTTATTGCAGAAGTCCGCACACTCCTCGAAGTGCTGAACGCTACAGGTGTTTCTTCCGTTGTGCTAAAAGGGGTGCCGCTACTTCTTACCGTCTATAAGGATGTCGGTGCCCGTTTCCTGGGGGATGTCGACGTATTGATACACGGACATGATGCGCCAACGGTGCTTAGATATCTAACTGAAACGGGGTGGACCTATAAGGACCCTGCGATTGTTCCAGAGGGAACGAGGTTTGGACTCGATACCGTCATACATGCCACACCTCTCACCAAACCGGGCGGTCTTGAACTTGAGGTGCACTGGCATGTGTACCATGTGGAAACGAAGTCGCACGCGCTTCGCTTGCTTACACTTGGGTCTATGTCCCATGCCCAACCGGACGATGCATATCACTGGGAACATGCGGTACTAACAACCGTTCGTGACGTTCCAACACGGATGCTCTCGCCAGAAGATTTCCTCGTGCATATTATCTCTCATGGTGCAGACGGCAACAGTATGCGACCCTTTCGGTGGGTTGTTGATGCTGTATGGCTTATCCGTGCACACGCAACGCTTGATTGGCAAGAAGTTGTTCGCGCCGCAGAGGTAGCTGACCGTAGTATCGATGTATCCATTGGCCTACGCTATTTAGCGGAGCGAGGCTTTGCGAATATTCCCGAGACGGTGATACGGGAACTTGCAGAACATCCGGTGTCTGCGCTCGACGCTCGACGGTACCGACGTCGCACCACGGTTTCTAAGTCACTTCTCGGGAACTTCCCACTACTGTGGTATCGCTACTTCAAGTTCGAATCAAACGGAACCGTATATGGCTTCCCATCTTTTCTTGCGCGCCAGTGGGGGTTGAAGAGTGCTCTTGAGGTGCCGGGGTACGTGACGAAGAAATATACGCAACGGTTGGGAGTGCACAAGTAGAGCATATGCATACTCCTAGCTATCGTGTGCTACTTTCCGACTACCGAACTCCTGATATTTCCGGAGAAGTGCCGTTTCTATGTAAGCGCGCAGGCGCTCTTGTAGAAGTGTACTGCGCCAAAGATTCTTGGTTGCGAAAGAATTCCTACCATGACGCCTGGCATGAGGCAGACGTTTCTTCTCGTGAAGCCTATGTGGCGGGACTGGTGCGTCTGATACAACACACTGCGTACGATTGGATAGTCCTGACCGAAGACGAGGCGCTCCAGGCAGTCGTAGATTTAGTTGCAGACGAAACGATTGCTCGTCAGGTTCTTCCGCTTATAAACACTGCAGATAGGGCATTTGTTGGCTCAAAGGCCGTGTTCTCTCGTATGGCAAAAGAACGCGGACTTTCAACACCGCGCTATGTGCTATACCGAGAGGGGATGGAGCTGTCCACGCTTGCATACCCGCTTTTACTCAAGGTAGACCGTAGTTCGGGAGGTACGGGTGTGTTTGTGTGTGCTCATGAGCATGCGCTGAAGGAAGTGCTGGCCGAGCTTCCCGAGTACAAGAAGGTGAATGCCGTTCTGCAGGAGTATGTAACGGGAGAGACTATTGCTGTTGAAGCATTCTTCTACCAGGGGACACTCATCACCTATGCGTGTTCGCGCGTGCTTGAAAACATGGGCTCGGAAGTTTCGGTCTCTTCAGCTCGCGTGTATGAGAACAATGAAGCGGTGGTAGCGCTTACAAGGAAAGCTGGCAAAGTATTTGGCATGCACGGATTCGGTAACATGACGTTTATACAGGACGCCATGAGCGGAGAGGTGTTTATTGTTGAAGCAGACTCGCGACCAAATGTTTGGTTTGCTGCCGTACGGCGTATTGGCGTAAATTTTTCGCAAGCGATTCGCCAGTTGCTCGCGGGTAACGCTACTCCACATCCGCAACAAGAAGGAGCCCATATACTGCGTCATTTCTATAGGGAGATGAATCGCTCGCTTGCTACTGGCGACCTTCTCACCGCAGTGAAGTGGATTGGAAATGTTGAAGCTCGTTATTCGTACATACCTTGGTACGACTCAATGTTGTTTATGTACACACTTCAGCTCCTCGCCAAGACAAGGATAAAAGCATTCGGAGACGCGCACCCGAGACTGCGCTCGTACAAGCAAAAAGTCGCGAGTCTGTTTGCTCCAAATTGAAGGTTTCTGATTAGTTTTTGTACCCGGCGACCTAGACGGTCGTCGCGAGGATTCGGCGGTAAGGCATTTGTCCCCATTCGTGCGCGTGTCAAAAGTTCTTCTCATGCGATGATGCTGGTTAATGCGAGCCCGCGTTGCCTCACTATCCACGTTGGTCGTGCTGCTTCTTTTCCCCTTTGCGGCTTCGGCGTCACTCACTGATGGTCTTGTCGGTTACTGGGCCTTCGACGAAAGTGCCGGCACGACCGCGGCGGATTCTTCTGTGACGGGCAACGACGGCACTCTTACCGGTACTGCTGATTGGGAGAGCGGCAAATTTAGCGATGCATTCAATTTCGACGGGAGCAGCTATTTTAATGCCGACCGTACCGAAGAAGGAGATTTTTCGATATGCTCCTGGTTCAAGACTACCGGAGTCGGAGGCGGAGGAGCGCACTTCGAATTCATGGCGATAGCCGACTCGGAGGTTCCTGTTGTGAGCGACGGCGACTTCGGTTTCGGTATCGACAGCAGCGGTCGACTCGGCTACGGCGGTGGCGGTGGCGGTGGCCTTGATTTCGTGAATGTTCTTACTACGGGCGCTGTCAACGACGGCGTATGGCATCACGGATGTGTCACGAGGGACGAGTCGGACGGAAGCGCACGGCTCTACCTCGATGGTGTCCTCGCCGACAGTGACACGCTCGCGACGGGCGCTATGAATGCAAATCCGGTGTTGCGGCTCGGCGGATTTCAGGATACGGGAGGCAACGGCAAGAATTTCACCGGTATGCTCGATGAGCTGCGCGTCTATAGCCGCGTACTTACTTCAGACGAAGTTACAGCGCTTTATCAATTCGACCCCACGGCGAGTCAGTCATCGGGTGAGTCGACGAGCGTAGGCGGCACGTTCCTTTGGTGCTCGGGCCCGATGGCTCCCGGTTGGAATGTGGACCTGCCTGACGGCGGATGTTCCCAGGTCAACTCGTCCGCACTCGCATCGGTAGCACGTGCTCAATCATCGGCGACCACGAACCCCCTTGTCGAGCTGCAGCTGCGGCTCATCGCTCTTCTTCGCCAACAACTCGAGCTGCTTTTGCGTGCATCCGGAACTCAATAGTCATCCCGTGAGGATGCACATAAAGCGATGTAAGATTATCGGTATGGAAAAGTTCTCTATAGAAATTGAGACTGCCGCGGGCTGGATAACCTATCATCAAATTATGCGTCCAGGCGAGGACAAGGTGAGAGAAGTTTTCAAAGAACTGCAAGAAAAGAGTCCGGATGCAAATTTTAGAATAGTGAAATGGACAGGTGAGCCCCTCTGAAGTTATTTCCGGCTTAATTCGAAGGTCGTACCGAATCCCCAGCTTGTGATTTAATACTGCTATGAGTGACGAAAGGATCGAGAAAATACAACAGGACATTGCCGAGATAAAAGAGCGAAACCTACGCGTCGAGGCGGAAAAAGCATGGGAGGGAAGCGTCTCTCGAATTGTGACGATTATGGCGATTACGTACATTGTTGCTTGTGTAGCTCTATATGTCATCGGCAACGACCACCCGTTCAGAAACGGACTCATCCCCACGATAGGATTCTTTCTTTCGACTCAATCCATACCCTTTTTAAAGAATATCTGGGTCAATTCCCACATCTCCGGTCGCCGGAAATAATCCGATATGACATTGAAAAACTTCTACGAGAGAGAAGTGCATGTAGCCATGAATGCACAGCCGAGAAATTTTCGCATTATCAAATGGATAACGATAGTCATTCTCGGGAGCGAGTTGTACGCGTGGAAAGGATTGGCCGTTGTCGGAACAGTCTTGCTCGCATGCGGCGCTTTAGGCGTATGCCTCCATTTTTTCTTGCGATGGAAAACAGAAGCGTGGACGAAGTCTTGGGGACCGTATAAACGCATTCCACTAAACGACGAGTGATGCAGTTCCGGCGTCGTACCAAACATCTGCCAATGAATGCTCTCGTAAAAATGACGGCAATCGCGCTCATCTTTGTCGGTGAAGCGTTTTCTATTTCCGCGCAGTTGATGGCGTCAAAAAAAGCCGAACTCAGTTTCACTACGCAGGGAGGATTTCTTATCTGGATGCTCATTGCGGGAGCCGTCGGAGGAGTACTCCTGGTGGCCGGATACATCGTGGGGTATTCGAGATTTCAAAACATATGGATAGTGACCGCGATTTCAATCGGTTCGATAGTGATATTTGAGCCGATTCTTGCCGCGATTTTGTTTCGTCAGCTGCCCACGCTCGGCTCAGGCGTCGGACTGATATTGGGTATTTGCGCAATCATTGCCGCCGTTTTCTTCTAAATCGGCTTGGTAGAATACGACGTATGGTTTTACTGTGGGATTTTTACGAAATACGTTCGACGGGTGCTGCGCTGCACGGAGTGAAGCTACGGGGTCGTCTGCGGAAATTCACGATAGAGAATGACATCTCTTGTCTCATGGAAAACGCGTCCGATGAGGAAAACGTTGTCCGTTTTGCGGTGCCTGCTGAATCGGATGCGAGGGAGGTCATACGCTTCGTGCGGACGCTCATATCCGATGTATCTGTTACCGAGTCGCTAAAAGACGTGCCGAACCCCGTTCTCTCAAAGCTCAACGTGAACAACATGGACCGTTACGAGATCTCGTAGCGCTGCGCTCTGTTATGGATAAAATAACGTGGTCATTTACTGACGAGGAGAAGGGGATCGTCCGGTCAATCGTAGCGAAAGGCGATGCGGCGGCGGCACGATGCGACGATTTTGCGATTATTGATTTTGATAGTTACTTTAAACTTTTTAACGACCAAGAGTTATCGCTCATTCAGAAATTTTGTGCAATCAAACCCGAAGAGCTGGACTACGCGCTCCCATTTCTCGGTTATACAGACGCGCACATTGACCTGGTCTCTATACCCGAGCAGAGCTACATAAAAAATGGGAATTCTGTGCGTATTTCTGCGCAGTACCTGCCGCGAGCTGTATACGATGCATATCAAATCCTTTGCGAAGCAATGGAGCGTGATATCGGCATTCACCCGCTTGTTTCTTTCGGTTACCGGTCGCCGGCGCGCCAAGTCCAGCTTTTCTTCGATATGTTGCTGAATTATCACGATTTCGACTTCTCTGCGACACTGCGTCGCGTCTGTTTTCCGGAATACAGCGAACACGTATGTTCTCAGCGCCAAGCTGTAGACTTTATTACGCGAGAGGGAGTCGACGTGGATTTTGACCGTACAAAGGAGTACGCCTGGCTTAAAGGAAATGCGCAGGAATATGGTTTTTTCGAGTCATATCCAAAAGATAACAATTTGAATATGATGTTCGAGCCGTGGCACTGGCACTTTGAGAAGCCGTCCTAGGCCGGCAGTCCGCTTCATCAGTGCTTTATTCCGACGTGGTAAAGTTTATGCATATGCAAAAAATCGTCCCGCATCTCTGGTTTGATACGCAGGCGAAGGAGGCCGCGGAGTTTTATGTCTCGATATTCGAAAATTCCAGAATTACGCACGATGCGGTTTTGCTCGATACACCGTCCGGCGATGCTGGGACGGTCGCTTTCGAGCTCTCGGGTTACTCATTCATGGCGATTAGCGCCGGTCCGTATTTCAAGCTGAATCCCGCCATTTCGTTCATGGTCAACTTCGACCCGTCACACGATGAAAAAGCCGAAGAGCATCTCCGCGGGCACTGGGAGAAGCTTTCGGCGGGAGGTAAGGCACTCATGCCGCTGCAGGAATACCCCTTCAGCAAGCTCTATGGCTGGATTGAAGACAAGTACGGAGTGACCTGGCAGCTCATCCTTACCAAACCCGATGGGGAGGAGCGCCCGTTCATTATTCCGTCGCTCATGTTTACACAAGATGTGGACGGCAAGGCTGCTGAGGCGACAGAGCTGTACATAAAAACATTTAAAGACGCTAAGCGCGGGAATCTCGTGCACTATCCCGACGGCTCGGGTCCGGAGATGGAAGGGCACGTTATGTTTACGGACTTTCAGCTTGCGGGCCAGTGGTTTACTGCGATGGACGGCGGGCCCGCTCACGAGTTCCGCTTCAACGAAGCTATCTCACTCCTCGTAAAGTGCGATTCACAGGAAGAAATCGACTACTACTGGGAGAAGCTTTCCGCAGTACCCGAATCAGAGCAGTGCGGGTGGCTGAAGGATGCGTACGGTGTCTCGTGGCAAATCACTCCGAGCAGGATGGACGATATGATGCGCGAGGGCACTCCTGAGCAAATCAAACGTGTCACCCAGGCTTTCCTGAAGATGAAAAAATTTGACCTTGCCGCTCTGGAGGCGGCATATAAGGCGGAAGCATAAGTTGCGATGTATGCATGAGTAAAACGCGCGCACTCGGATTTGCCCATTTTTTATGAAAATACTTTTCGTTTGCGAAGGAAATATCAACAGGAGTCAGATGGCCGGGACGCTATTCAAGTCCCTCGCGCCGCAAGCGGAAGTCGCTACTGCGGGTGTCTACGCCGACCATGCCGGCGAGATGCTCTCCACCGTATCCGGCGGCTCCATTGAGGAAATGAAAGAAATCGGCCTCGATATGTCTCAGAATGTTGTAGCGCAATTAACACCGGAGATGGTCATGGATGCGGACAAGGTTATTCTTGTCGGTCAGGTACCGCGAGGGCCGCTTCCTGCGTACCTTGAGAATTCGCCGAAACTCGAGACATGGGACGTCCCGGACCCCGGCTATGGACTCATCAGTATCAGAGGAGCGCGCGACATGATTGTCGAGCACGTACACACACTTAAGAGTCAATTTTCCGAACGCCATGACAATTGACGCTTCATTTCTTGTCGGCACTGCCGCAACGCTGGTGGGGACGGTACTTATGTTGCCGCAGGTCTACAAATCGCTCAAGACAAAGCAGGTCGACGATGTGTCGTGGATGATGCTGATCTTGTACGTACTCAATTGCGCACTCTGGCTTTCGTATGGTCTTTTGATTGACGCTCTGCCACTCGTCATCACAAATGCAATTGCCCTATGTATTGGCGTCGCGCAGTCGGTATTGAAATATGTCTTCTCAAAATAATTTCGAGGCCGCACGGCACACTCCGCATCCGGGTTACACTAATCATATATGAACAAGCTGCTCCTCCTTTCCTCCTGTTTTATTGCTGTCGTCGCCGATATGCTTTTCGTCTGGTGGGCAAAGAGAGAAAGTCATCCGCTCTCTGCCGTCATAATCGGAATGATTCTGCTGAACGTTGCGACACTTGTATGGATGTACACCATGCGAAAGGGTATCGAATCCGCAACCGCGATTACGTTTTACGCATTGTTTACGGTTGCGGGCTGTTCGTACCTGGGGTTCATAATTTTTCACGAGCCTTTGTCACTCGTTAACTCCGTAGGACTTCTTCTCGCCGTCATTGCGCTTATCCTTATCAGTCTTTAGACGGAACCTTTCATCATGACTAAGAAAATCGTTCTGGGCGGGGGATGCTTCTGGGGCCTGCAGGATTTGATACGTTCTCAGCCCGGCGTCGTCCATACGCGTGTCGGCTACGCGGGCGGGAGCGAAAAGAATCCGACGTACGAGAATCATACGGGCCATGCGGAAGCGGTTGAAATCGAATACGACACCGACAAGACGTCGTTGAAAAATATTCTCGATTTCTTTTTTCAGATTCACAATCCTACGACGCTGCATATGAAAAAAACCTACCTTTCGATTCTCGTTGTTCTCGCGGTGCTCCTCGCCGGAGCATATTGGTACATGGGGGAGGTACCCGGCGGTGAACACGGTACGCAGCAGATGAATGCGGCTGTCTTGCCGCTCTATACGGGCGCTACATGGGGAACGGCGGCGTCTACGACGAGTGCTGACTACGGGGAAATCGTACAGCTGCAGTCGCAGCCGTTTACCGATGTCACAGACATCGCAGCAATTTCCAGCCCGTTTACGAAATACTATGAGGACAAGCTCACAAGCGACGGCTGGGTCCGGGATATGAGCCGCGAAGCGGGCGGGCCGGGAGCCGAAGTCTCCGTGTACACGAAAGGGGATCAGTTCATCGTGGTCGCTTTCCGCTCCGTTTTCAAAGTGACTCATCCGGATGCTCCGTCGGAGTGCCCGTGCGACGTGACCTTCACGCTCTCAAGCGGTACGCAGGTTGGTCCCACGCAGGCTGAAATACAGGCCACCCACGTGTACCACGATACTGCGCTCGGATTTTCTCTTACGCTTCCGACAGCTATCGCATCCAGTTCGAGCGATTCTGAGTACAGTGTCGACACTTCGTACAAGTATACGGCGCAAGGCCCGGGTAAGGCCATTTCCGGCGTAAAATTCACCATTCCCAAATCGACCGCAGCGGGAACGAATCTCAGCAGCGACAGCTACATCAGTGTGGAATATCTGCCGGGTCCTACCTGTGATGCCGCGCCGTTTATGTCCGACCCGTCCTCAAAGTCGAGTACGGTGCGTGAAGGTGTGCTGTCGTATTCCGTAGCGTCGTCCACCGATGCGGCGGTGGGGAATCGCTATGAGGAAACGGTGTACGCGCGATCGGATTCAAATCCGTGCATAGCGGTACGGTACTTCATCCACTACGGCGCAATTCAAAACTACCCGGAGGGACAGGTCAGAGAGTTCGACAAGGCGGCGTTGCTGGAGGAGTTCGACCAAATCCGGAGAACGCTCGCGCTCAAGAAATAAGTATGAACCTACGCCAATTTTACGTCGGGAGGACAATCGGCTTTCTGGTAGTGTTGGCAATTCTCGGCATTGTCGCGGGATTCTACGCACTCAATAATCATATATACGAAGAGAAGCAGGCGTACGCGGCACAGGATTACAAGGATGCGGAATACGTCATCGACGGACAGCGCGTGCGTCTTACCGACGGAAAATCTGAGACGGAAGCTGCACCGGGCTCCGCATCCAAAATCGTTACGACATATTTCGGCAATGAGGTGAAGAAGGATATCGACGGCGACGGTCGCGACGATGTGGTGTTTCTGCTCACGCAAAATACCGGCGGCAGCGGAACATTCTTCTACGTCGTCGCTGCTCTCAATACACCGCGCGGGTATGTCGGCTCTTCAGCGACCTTGCTCGGAGACCGTGTCGCGCCGCAGACCACGGAGAGCGGCAGCGGCGCGACCATCATCGTAAATTATGCGGACCGTGCACCGGGAGAGCCCTTCACGGCCCGGCCGTCCATGGGCAAGAGCATGTATCTGCTGTTCGATGCGAAATCAATGCAGTTCGGAGAGGTTGTAAAAGACTTTGAAGGAGAAGCGGACCCGTCGCGTATGTCGCTCGGCATGAAGACATGGAATTGGATTTCAGCCACACGGGGTGCCGAGCAGCTTGCGCCGAAAAAAGCCGACGTGTTCACGCTTACATTCGGAAGCGACGGAAGCTTCACGACAACAACGGACTGCAACCACATGGCTGGAAAGTACAAGGCCCAGTCGGGTGAGATAACGTTTTCCGAAATTATATCCACGCAGATGTACTGCGAGGGTTCACAGGAATCCGACTTCGCGGCGCTTCTTTCCGCTGCGCTCAAGTACCGTTTTACATCGAAAGGTGAACTCGTCCTGGAGACTGACACAGGTTCTGTCGTGTTCAGATAAGCTCAGAACGACGTATGCGGGAAATCGGCGTCTTCCTTGAGGCGGGCGGGAACAAAGTGTTTTTTGTCAACGGTGTGCTTGCAGTCATCCAGCAAGCGGGAGTCAAAGTCGATGCTCTGGCCGGTTTCAGCTCCTCCGCTGCCGTGGCGCTCGCATTCATCACCGGGCAGTCCGAAGACATTACGCGCACATTTTCCGACAAGCTCGATGCAAACGCGCGGAATTTTTATCTGTTCGATAAACCGCACTTTCCGCACGATGGTATCTACAGAGAATCCGTGCGTTCACTCGTACACGAATATCGCTCCGGCCACGCCGGAAACCGCTTCGTCATGTGGGGCGCACGAAGTCCGATGAAGTATGCGCGAACGAAGGCGCTCTTTGCGTCGCTTGTCCTTCTCCTCAGATTCGGTTCCGGCATCAATCTGCTGGGCGCGTTCAGGCGCGTATCCGGAGTGGAAGAGATGCGGGTGACGGAAGAAAACGATTTCTCTGAAGATGAATTTATCGCCTTCATTATGGGCTCATCAGCTATTTATCCGTTCATCGGACTGAACCGTGTGCGAGGGTCGCTGATTCTCGATGGCGCGCTTCTTGAAATCACATACCAAGATGCTCTGTCCGAGTGCCGCAGCAAAATTGTGATACACACCGAGAAAGGTGTTACAGGCGAGAAAGACGGCGTTTTCCACGTGTACTCGGACACACCGGTACCGGGCAATGTATTGGATTACACGGACGGTTCCGCAGTGAGAGAGCTCCATGCATCCGGAAAGAGGGTCATGACAGAGCACCTGCGCGGACTACAGGCGTTCCTTACAGACCGGTAATCAGCATTTACTATTTTCGAGACGATACTGTATACTCCCACACTATATGGCACGAGGATCAAATGCAGGTCGGGTAGCTCGCAAGACTCGCTCACGCAAGACGGCGAAACGTCTTGCCGCGAAGAAAGTGATGCTTGCCGGCAAGAAGCGCGCAAAAGGACGAGCAACGCACCACTAACCCTCTCGCGGGGTTCGACACACGCGCCGAAACGGCGCGTTTTGGGTATGTCCGGTCAGTCTGAAGAATGTGTCGCAATGATTTTCTTGATGAACGATGCGACATCTCTTTGGTGTCTGAGGTAGTAGCGCGCGGCGCTTTTGTGAGAATTGCCCACTCGGATTGTTATGCCGCCCGAAAGTGCTCTGTATGCGTCTTCGTCGGTGAGGCTGTCTCCGATATACACAGGGATTCTTTTGGACGAGCCGGCGCCTTTCAGTGCTTTGTACAAATGCAGAGCGCATTCTCCCTTTGTCCATCCGGTATTCGCAGCCACCTCAAAGGTTCGTGTCGCGTCTAGAAGCCGTATCGAACCGCTGCGGATGAACGGTGCGACCGCACGCCTTGCCTTACTGCGAAAAGTACGGGAATCGGCGGCCGAGAGGGTCCGGTAATTAAAAGCGATGCTGGTTTTTTTATTTTCGCGGACGAGCGCAGGGTACTCATGTGCCACCTGAATGAGCGCGGACCGCGCTTCGTCGTATCCCTTTTGAGTCTTGCGCGGTAACGGTATTTCGAAGTGCCGGGAGCCGATGCCCCACGTTCGTCCGTGTTCTCCCGCGTATGCGATATCGCGGATACCGATGAGTCTCCTGATGTGTGCGAGCGGTCTTCCCGAAATGATTGCAATGGGGAAGTGCTTTGCGGCATTCCTCAGTATTTCGCGTGTCGCTGCGGGTAATGCCGCATCTGCCGGATTCGTTACGAGCGGAGAGAGCGTGCCGTCGAAATCCAAGAGCAGTACACAGCCGTGCTTCTGTATTGCCAAAGTGAGCACGCGGATATCTTTGAGAGCGTTCTCCATGCTAGTCCTGTTGTGCCAGAGTTTTGATGAGTTCGGCGGACCAGCGGTACACGTTGTAGTCACGCACAGAATTCCGCATGGATTTCATACGCCGGTGCTGGTCCGCGGGGGTCATTGTCAGAGCTTTGTGAATCGCTTCCGCGGTATTCTCGGCGCTGTACGGGTTGATGAGAATCGCGCCCTTCAATCCGCGCGATGCTCCCGTGAACTGGCTGAGAATGAGCGCGCCGTCCTCTTCGTCCCGCGCAGCCACATACTCCTTTGCCACGAGGTTCATGCCATCGTGCACCGGGGTAACGAGGCAGAGGTTTGCAATGCGGAAAAGCGGGTCGAGTTCCTCCCGCGAGTAGTTGCGGTTTTCGAGCACAATCGGCTTCCAGTCACGCATGCCGATTTCCTTGTTGATGCGCTCCGCCTCCGCACGCACCTGCTCTCCGTACTCGCGGTACTTCGCGATGGATTCGCGGCTCGGCGATGCTATCTGGAGAAATGTGAACCGTTCTCTGTATTCAGGATGCTGCAGAAAAAAGAATTCCAAACCTTTGAAGCGTTCAAGAATGCCTTTTGTGTAATCGAGACGTTCGACTCCGAGACCGATGAAATCCGTCCTGATGCCGAGAGCCTCAAGTGCGCTACGGTCCGGCTCGGGCCGTGACGCTGCGGCTCCGGAAAACGCGACAGAAATAGGGAATGGCTTGACGTGCGTCTCGTGGTCCGCGCGCGTGACCGAGAAATGGTCGAAGTCGATGCGCGATTCGATTTCGTTGCCGACGGTTTCCATAAAGTCGTTGCAGTACTGCTGTGTGTGGAATCCGACAAGGTCGGCACCGAGGAGGCCCTCGAGAATGTCTTTGCGCCACGGGCAGATGCTGAACTGAGCGGCACTCGGCCACGGAATGTGCCAGAAGATGGCAACCTGCGCATCGGGCCTGCTTTTCTTTATCATCGCCGGCACCAGCGCGAGCTGGTAATCCTGAATGAGCACGAGCGGCCTCTCAACATGACGTATTTCGTTCAGGAGAGTTTTTGCAAACAGACCGTTCACCTTGCGGTATTCCCGCCAATCTTCCGCGCGGAAGAGGGGGCGCACGTGGGCCATGTGACACAAAGGCCAGAGGGCCTCGTTGGAAAATCCGCTGTAGTGTCCGGCGACTTCTTTTTCTGTGAGCCAGACCCGTTTCAAGGTATATTTCGGTTCCTCAGGCGGAACCATGATTTTGTCATCGCCGTCGACGACTTTTTTGTCCGCATTACCGCTGCCGTACGCGATCCAGGTGCCGCCGCATGCCTCCATGACGGACTCAAGCGCCGTAATGACTCCGCCCGCGGGAACGGACACGGTAACGGTGTTGTTTTTACCTTTGGAATGCACGTACGGCTCTCTGTATGAGACGACGAAAATCGGCCGGTTTTTGAAATACGCCGACATAAATTCTTTGAGACGCTCAGCTGTCCACGGTGAGTCGAGCTTTTCGAGACGCATGCGGGCCTCCTCCCGTGCCGCGAAGCGCGCCTGTTTCAGGTTCGTCGATATTTTTGATATTTCGCTGCTGAGAGGCATGAGAAAGCTATGGCTGCCGGTGGGAGCCGTGTCTGTCTCCCCGCGGCGCGCGGCGCGTACGGATTCAGTAAGTATTGAGAGCGGTTTGAAAATGACCCACCGTACGAGTGCGAAGAGCGCCGCACCGATGACTATCAGCTGGAGGAAGAGACGCACAAGATTGTCCTGCCAGATATTCCAAATTGTTGTGTCGATATAAGCTGCGTTTTGCGCGACAACGAGCGCTCCGATGACTCTGTTGTCCGAATGAAGGGGATTCACAAATATGTAGACGCGCCCTTCCTGCGCGGGAATAAAAATACCCGACGGTGTATCGGTATCCATCGCGGTTGTCACAATCGGGTTCGTTGAGATGTCGTCCGGGAGTTGATTCGACACAGCAATGGGTGTTCCGTCGCTGTTGTATACGCCGAGACCGATAACGCGATCGTTATTGGCGATTCTGTCCACGATGCTTTGCACGGTAGAGGTGGAATGCGAAAGGACCGACGGGCTCACCGACACTTTAAGGCTGTCCGTAAGTACGCGGGTACGGTACTGCAAATCAGCCGAGAGACCGAGTTCCTCTCTGCTGGCCTGGAAAAAGGTGAAACTGACGATTATGAGCGCTATGGCGAGCATAACGCCGCCTGTTATCAGGACGACATGTCGCATCGCATTGATACTACGTGTATTCGCGGAATAAATCCAGGTACGCGCGTTTACGCAACATGCGGGCCGTGTGTGCAGATTCCATGTCTGTAATGGCTGTCCGTATCAATCGTCTACACTGTACGACATGGGATATTTCCGACGCCACATGGCAGTCATGATGCTCTTCGCGGTACTTTCGATGCCGCTCGCGGTCAGCGCTCAAGCGACGAGTACTCCCGCAGAGGGGTGGAACGCATCCCCAAGCGAGGTGCAACAGCGTATTCGTGATTGGCGCGGTCAATCGAGCGAGTTGCAGCAAAAGGTACAGGCGCTCGGAAGTGTCGCGTCGGTCTCGGTTTTCATGCCCGTTCTCTTCGGTGTTGGCATCCAGAATATTTCACCCAATTTCGGAGATGCGCGCGACGGCGGCACACGCACACATTTGGGCGAGGACATAATGGCCGTAAAAGGCACGCCCATCGTGAGTCCTACTGATGCTGTTGTGATCCGCACCGGTACGGGAACCGGCGAAGGCAATTACGTGACGACGGCAAATCCGGGCGGGGAAACGTTCGTGTACATGCACCTCGACCATTTTGGGGAAGGAGTTTCTCAGGGCACGGTCCTCAAACAGGGTTCGCTTATCGGGTACGTCGGCAACACCGGCAATGCGTCCGGTGGTGCGGCCCATCTCCATTTAGAAATACACAATTCGAGCGGTGTCGCGACTGATCCGTTCCCGCGCCTCACATCGGAATTTACTCCTGCACAAAAGATGTCCTTTCTTACGACAATCTTCGGACAGACAGCCGACCCGGTGGCACTGTCGCAATTTCTGGTGACATATTTCCGTTCAACATTTACATCGGCTGCTCAAGACGGCGTTGCATTGCCGCCGCTTATAACCGGGGCGCTCAGTACGGTGCCGGCAACGGCGCCGACCGGCGGCAATCTCCCGACGGGTGATCTCATGCTCGGCTCAAGCGGAACGGCTGTCGTGAATCTGCAGAAATTTCTTATCGCAAAAGCGACCGGCACTGCCGCGGTTCGCCTTGCCGGTGCCGGAGCCACCGGATACTTCGGTTCCATGACGGAAGCCGCACTCATTGAATATCAAACGAGTGTCGGGATTTCACCGGCAAACGGGTACTACGGTCCCGCGACACGTTCGCGTGTCGAAGCAGCAGTAACAACTCCGCCCACGGGAAATACTCCATCCTCGAACGGCACAACTCTTTCGCTGGGACGGAATCTCTTTGAAGGAGTAAGCGGCGAAGATGTCCGCGCGCTCCAGGTGTTTTTGAATACACACGGATTTACGGTGTCACAATCGGGCCCAGGTTCGACGGGGAATGAGACTCCGTACTTCGGTCCTGCGACGCGCGCTGCAGTGGTCGCGTTCCAGCGCGCTCATCAGATTGAACCTGCGGCCGGATATGTCGGACTGATTACGCGAGCCGCCATCGCACTTATATAACTGCGTTTGAATGCTAATCCATAGTAGTATTGCTCTATGGTTCACCATGAAGTGCACACCCAAGGTGCGGGATCCCAATTAAACTGGCTGCGCGCCGCCGTCTTGGGAGCGAACGACGGCATCGTCTCCGTAGCCGCAGTCATCGTCGGTGTGGCGGGTGCTTCGGAGTCCGCCGGCTTCATCGTCACTGCCGGAGTCGCGGCACTTTCAGCCGGGGCTCTCTCTATGGCCGTCGGCGAGTACGTTTCGGTCAGCACGCAGCGCGATACGGAGCGTGCGCTCCTGGCGAAAGAACGTTTTGAACTCGACACCGAGCCCGAGGCTGAGCTCGAAGAGCTTGCCGGACTCTATGCCGCAAAAGGCCTGAGTCGCGAGACTTCACTCATCGTCGCAAAAGAACTTACTGCTCACGACGTGTTCGCCGCACACGTAGATGCGGAATTGCATATCGACCCCAACGACCTGACGAATCCCTGGCACGCTGCCGTCGCATCTGCGCTGTCGTTCCTCGTAGGAGCTGTGATTCCTCTCGTTGCGGTGGTACTGGCGCCCGCTCCTCAGCGCATTACTGTTACGTTCGTTGCGGTGCTGTTCGCGCTCGTCATTACAGGCACGCTGAGCGCGTACGCAGGAGGCGCGAATAAAATGCGCGCGACAATCCGTGTTGTTCTCGGCGGTGCGCTCGCGATGGCGATCACGTTCGGTATCGGAAAAATTTTCGGAGTCGTCGGCATATAGTCATATGACGAAAAAAAATATCTTTGGACTCGTCGTCGCTGTTTTAGGCTCAGAAATGGCCGGCATTGTCGGTGCGTTCTTCACGACGCTTTCTATTCCGACCTGGTATGCGACTTTGATAAAGCCAGAATGGAATCCTCCAGCCTGGCTTTTTGGACCGGTGTGGACGATTCTTTTCGCAATGATGGGTGCGGCCGCTTTTCTGATATGGAAACAGGGTTTGGAGCGCCCGGATGTACGACGCGCACTGATGCTCTTCATCGTGCAACTCGCCATCAATACTCTGTGGTCCGCTTTCTTTTTTGGAGCGCGCAATATAGGCGGTGCGCTTGTCGAAATCGGTTTCCTCTGGCTTGCTATCGTCGCGACAATTATAGTGTTCGGGAGAATCTCTCGTGCAGCGGCATGGTTACTGGTACCGTACCTGCTGTGGGTCAGCTTTGCCGCGTACCTCAACTACACTATCTGGATTCTGAATTGATGTCTTCATTAAAAAACACGAAAGCGTAGCTACACTTATATACATATGAAAGGCTATTGTGCAGATATAGATAAGGAAACAGTATCGAATGAGAATTTCCGCCGGGTAGTGTACACGGCGCACAATTGTCAGCTTGTGGTCATGAGCCTGAAGCCCGGCGAGGACATCGGGGAAGAGGTCCACGACGTTGATCAGTTTATCCGGTGCGAAACCGGTGATGGAACAGCAGTCTTGGACGGGGTGGAACACACGATATCAGACGGGTTTGCGGTGCTGGTGCCCGCGGGGACAAAACACAACATCAAAAATTCCGCTGACACACCGATGAAACTCTATACGATATATGCGCCGCCGCATCATCTGGACGGCGTCATTCACGCGACGAAAGCGGATGCCCTGGCTGACGAAGGTCACGACAAGTTTGAAGGCAAAACGACCGAGTAGTCCTTTGTCACTGAAGTTGTTCCTGGTGCGGTCCGCTGTAGTTCGGATGAACGCTTTCGACGGTGTATCCTCCGGTGCTTTTCACCAATTCATAAATCATATTCTTGCGCTCGACGACGATTTTCCAGCCCCTCTTGTCGGCTTCTTCGAAAAGCGCGGCGTTCGGATTGAACGCGATAGGGTGCGTTGTGAGCTCTAGGAGGGGAATATCGCGGTGCGTATCGCCGACGCCGACACTGTCTTCGAAAGTCGCATCATTTCCTTCCACGACTTCGCGCAGGAGCTTGTCCTTGTTTTTGTTCGTCTGCCGGACGCGTTTGCCCGTGTATGCAGAGTCGACGATTTCCAGGTCTGAACAAACAACAACGTCAAAGCCCAGTGATTTCGCGAATGGGTCCGCAACGTCCCTGATAGAACCTGATACCGCGATGAGCAACCGACCGTCTTCTTTTAGCTTACGAATGAGAGATGACGTGTAGACATAATGGGCGGTGCCTTTCGCGTTCAAGACCCGCTGCGCCGCGGCCGCAACTTCGTCCGCCGAGACTCGTGGCAGGATTTCTTCGAACGTCCTAAGAATTACTTTGTTATATACTCAGTAGCTTTCCGTCGAACCGCGCTGTCGCCATATTTTCCGCGCTTCGTGGACCCTGTCCAGTTGCTGAGTAAATTCCGGGAATAAAAGTAACTCCTCCGCAACGTCTATCGTCATCGTGCCGTGATACACAGTGCCGTCCAAATCGAACACTCCGATTTTCTTCATCGGGTCATCGTATCACGGGCAAAAATTGTCGATCTGACATCGAGTAACTCGACACCTGCACGTTTTCCGATAGTATCTGTCTAACGTTATGAACATATCGTCGGCAAAATTTATGAGGGGCATCAGGGGCACCGACGACATTCTTGTCGATGGTGTACCGCAGGTCGCATTTGTCGGGCGCTCCAACGTCGGAAAATCGAGTCTGATAAACGCCCTCACGAATGAAAAGAATCTGGTGAAAGTCGGCAGGAAGCCCGGCAAAACGACGGAAATAAATTTTTTCCATATCAACAGAGCGTTCTATTTGGTGGATTTGCCCGGATACGGATACGCGCGCATTGCTCCGAAAGACCGCGAGAAACTGAAAAAGTTAATTATCTGGTATCTCTCGGAATCCGGCGCCAAGCCCGCACTCGTCGTCCTTGTGCTCGACGTGAAAGCGGGGCTCACGGCATTCGACAGGGATATGATAATGATTCTGACGAATGAAAAACATCCATATATAATCGCCGTCAACAAAATAGATAAGCAGACGCAGCGTGAAGCCGCGCAGCAGGTGTCGGATATAAAATCGATTTCCGGCGACGCGGAGCTGTTCCTTTGTTCCGCTGAAACGCGAAAAGGAGTCGATGCAATCCTGGAAAAAATTTCATCAGTCGTGACGAGTTAATCGTTTACGCCTTTCCATTTTGCCTCCGATGCGGTAGCTTCTCCTGATGTCAGACGATTCCACGATAGTCAGGTTCGAAAATGTTTCGTACGAATACGGTCCGAGAAAGCCGATACTCGACGACGTCTCATTTCCTATACGCCGTAATGCGAAGCTCACACTGATGGGTCAGAACGGCGCGGGCAAAAGTACGCTCTTCGGACTCATCACTAAAGCGGTCTCTCCCGACGACGGGGTCATTCATATCGAGAAGGGGCTCAGTATTGCGGTTGCGAGGCAGGTGATACCGCGCGGAGAGCTCGACCTCACGGTGCGGGATTTCTTTCAGAAAATGTTTCCGAAAAAGGTGTACGACATCGACCCGCGTATCGACGAAATTCTGGAGGTGGTGAATCTCAAGGGTCATGAGAAGCTCCACGACCGTGTTATCCGTTCGTTCTCCGGCGGTCAGCAGGCGCGCCTCCTCCTCGCCTCGGCGCTGATACAGAAGCCCGACCTGCTCCTTCTCGACGAGCCGACGAACAATCTCGACAAGGCCGGAATCGCGCACCTTACAAAATTCCTCGTTGAGTATCCGAAGACGTGCATTGTCATCTCTCACGATGCGGACTTTTTAAACGCGTTCACGCACGGCGTTTTGTATCTCGACGTGCACACGCACAAAGTCGAGCAGTACGTCGGTAACTATTTTGACGTGCTTACGCAGGTGACGGCACGCGTCGAAAAAGAGCAAATGAAGAATGCGCAGTTGCAGAAGACCATCATCGCGAATAAAGAGAAGGCAAATTTTTTCGCGCACAAAGGCGGTCAGATGCGTCTCGTCGCGAAGAGAATGCGTACGAAAGCCGCGGAGGCGGAAGAATCCATGGTCGACGTGCGGAAAGAAGACAAAACGATAAAGGAATTTACGATTCCCGTGCAGGACGGACTGTCCGGCGAGATGTTGCATATCACGTCGTTCAAGACCATCCGCAACTACAAGCCGGTCATAAAGAAAAAGACGGTCTCGCTCAGGAAAAACCAGCACCTCCTCCTCCAGGGTCCGAACGGCATCGGGAAATCCACATTGTTGGAATCGCTCGCAACGGGGGAGGCCGAAGGGGCCGAGATTACGAAAGGCGTGCGGGTCGGCTACTATCGCCAGGACTTTTCGAATCTCGACTTCGATTCGACCGTTCACGACGAGCTGTTTTCCGTTATGGACAGGCCCGTGGAAGAGCCCATGCGCGCTGTCGCAGCGGGATTCCTGCTTACCGGAGATGTTATTCACACGAAAATCGGGCATCTCTCGGAAGGCCAGAAAGGCCTTGTCGCGTTCGCACGCCTGGTCCTGCTCCGTCCGGGGCTCCTTATCCTCGATGAACCGACGAACCATATAAATTTCCGTCACATTCCCGTGATTGCGAAAGCACTCGATGCGTACGAGGGCGCGATGATACTCGTCTCACATGTGCCGGAATTTGTCTCCGCAATCCGCATAGATGAAACGTTGGACCTGGAGAAGTGAAAGGTATCAAAACCCAAGGCAAGTCCTAGACCACGGATGAAAGACTGCCCCACCCTTCCATCCGCGTTCCGCAGCAAAGCCGCGGGGCTTTAAACCTTTGCTGTCTGCGTCGCTCGGACATGCGAACAAGTACGTCCGCATGTCTCTCGCTATCCTCGACAGATAAACACCGCGGAGTATTCAATATTTTTGCGGACGGCACAACTCTGTGTCGTAATGTGCCGCGCGCATAAGAGTGCCTATTTTCGTACGTCTACATATGTATGCCGCTTGGTCGGCAGTTAGCAGATAACATAATCACGTATGAACACACACAAATATATAGCGGCTTCGGGCGCCATCGCCTTCGCGCTTATGAGCGCAACGCCCGCTCTGGCTGATTCAAACCAGGGTACAAAGGCCGAGTCGGGGGATGAACACGGTATAGGCTTGCATCTCGGTTCGGTCGTGGGCTTCCTCAACCATGACTTCCGCATGGGCGGAAGCGATAAGGAAGGAAAGAGCTACAAGGGAGAGGAGCGTAAACACGCGACCTCGACGAATGCCGTATCGGGCACCGTAACGGCATTTAACGGCTCGACCATTACTCTCGCGTCGTCGAACGGAACTACGTACGCAGTGCAAATCACCGGCGCGACGTTCAACGGCTCGTCGGATATTGCCGGGTTCTCGAAAGTTCAAATCGGTGACCATCTCGTTGTAAAGGGCAGCGTGAACGGCACCTCCGTCACCGCTACGAAAGTTACGGACACTACACAGAAGCAGCGCGAAGTTCTCGTTCAGCTGAACGGAATCCGCGCCGGCGTCGTCGGCTCCGTTACGGCTACCGGCTTCACTCTGGATAAGTTCGGAAGCGGTCTCGCTACAATAACGACCAACGCGTCGACCACATTCCGCTTCGGTGGACAGGCGACAACTTCAGCAGCACTCACGGCGGGGCAGCTCGTCATCGTGAAGGGGGCTGCAGCGGGAGGAGCAACGGACTCAGTCACTGCGTCGGTTGTGTACATCATCGACAAAGGTACTGACTTTATCCGCAGTATATTCCGCTAACGAAAAAAGAATCACTCAACCCCGCTCTCCGAGCGGGGTTGAGCCCCAAAATAATTTTATGCTCATTCCACTTATCGTCGGCATCATACTCGGGGGATTTTCAGTCGTGTTCGTTCTGCAGAACGTCGCGATTGTAAGCGTTGCCTTCCTCTCGTGGCAGTTCACAGCATCGCTCGCGCTCGTTCTGTTCGCGACGCTCATGGCGGGTGTTGTCGTGACTCTTCTCATTCTGTTGCCGAACGTCATTAAGGACAGCATCTACGTCACTCGCTTAAACCGGCGCATTAAGGAGCTGGAGGAAAATAATGCCCAATCGAATGTGAGACGTGCTCCTGAGCCGGTCCCGCAAACGGAAGTCGGGGTTTAGGCGCCCGATTGCTTCTTGACCCATTGGCGTGCGAAGGAGACGTCTTCATCGACGAGCTCGTGCCCGGCGTCCGACATGTGCAGGGCAACGGCAGCGCCTTTTTCGCTGAGCGCATCGCGTATTTTTTCTGCGTCCCCGGTAGGGCACATCCTGTCCCGCTTTCCTGCGAGAATACACAGCGCCGATCCGGCGAGTGAAGGGATACTATCCGGCAGTGCTGCGGACATCGGGCGGAAGAGTATGGCCGAGGTCAGCATCTCCGGGTGCGTAGCGAGAAGGCTGAGGGCGATATTTGCTCCGTTCGAGTAGCCTACGGACGTTACTTTTGTAAGTGGAAAGCCGTGGACCTGAGACGCTTTGCGTATGAAGTCTGCGAGTTGCTCCGTTCGCCGCGCAAGATCCTCGCGGTCAAAAACTCCGGGCGCTACTCTCCGGAAAAAACGTGCCATTCCGTCCTCGGTCACATTGCCGCGTAGAGAGATAATGTCGGCGGTTGAATCGATAGAGTGTGCGTGCTGAATCAGGTCGTGCTCGCTGCCGCCGGTGCCGTGCAAAAGAACCAGTGTCCGCGTACTTTCTCCCGGAATGTGCAGGTACCGGTATCCTTCAAGAATGTTCATGCGGGGAGTTTCAGCGGCGGCAGAGCCCGGACTATTTCTTCGCGGTGCATTTCAAACTGGGGCGGCAGACACAGCCGGGTGCCGAGACTCGCGAGCGGTTCGTCAACCGTGAAGCCCGGCGCATCCGTTGCGATTTCAAATAAAACCCCTCCCGGTTCGCGGAAGTAGACGGAATGAAAGTACGTGCGGTCGATGACCTGTGTTGCCTCCATGCCGGCTGCGAGAAGCTCCCCGCGAATTTTGAGCTCGTCCGCATCGTCGTCGGCGCGGAATGCCGCATGATGTATCGTCCCTGAGCCCATGACACCCCGCAATTCGTCGGGGGCAATCCTGACGTATATGCAGCGACCCGGTCCCGACTCGTTGGCACGGTAGCGGTATGTTCCTGCGTCCGATTCGCCACCTGAATAGCCGAAACGTTCCGAAATGAATGCTCGCGTGCGCGCACCGATGTCTTCAGCGATTCCGATACCGTGGAACGCGCGAATAGCATTGTCTGAGGAAAAGACGGGAGTCGTCCACGGTTCGACTGAAGCGAGCGGTGTCTCCGCGACGAGCTCGAGTTCAAGCCCGTCCGGGTCACGCAATAATATGAAAGCCTCGCCAAAGCGTGTACCGCGTGAGTACGACACTCCTTTTCCCTCAAGATGTCGTTCCCAAAATTCTACGGATCCGGCCGGGATAGAAAATGCCACCGACGCTATTTCACCGACTCCGGTCACGCCGGTACGCACATTCGGCCATGAGAAGAAAGTCATCGCGGTTCCCGGTTCGCCTGATGAGTTGCCGTAGTAGAGATGGTACGCACGCGGATCGTCGAAGTTCACTGTGAGTTTAACCATACGCAGACCGAGTACGCCGGTATAGAAATCGATATTTTTTTGCGGGTCCGCCGTGATGCCTGTCACGTGATGAAGTCCGTGTGCCTTCATGCATGTATTCATACCATGAGCGTGGATGTGCGCGAACCCGTCAACGGACTTTTTACACAGGTAGCACGTGTACAGGCGTTCACAGGGACGGTCGGGTGGTATTCTGTATACAACATTCATTAGAAATATTTTTCATTATGGAAATCCAGCTTGCTCCTTTACTCGGCCTGTATCTTTTCATCATCGGCGCGCTTGCGCTCTACCGGAGGAAGTCCGTTATGCCCGCGGTATCGCAGATGCTCAAGAACCGTCCGCTCATGCTTGTGGTCGCACTCGTTGAGCTTTTGGCGGGCCTCGCAGTCGTCATCAACTATCCGTACTTCACGATGGACTGGATAGGCCTTATCTCCATCATCGGGTGGATGCTGCTGGCGGAAAGCCTCCTGTATCTCTCGCTGCCGTATAAACGGGTTCAGAAAATCATCAAGAAATTCAATAAGCCGGAGTGGTATCTCTACAGCGGCATCCTCGCGGTCGTCGCCGGCGCATATTTGACGGCAGTCAGTTTCGGTTGGATGTAACGAAGAGCGGTCATCTGTGGTAGCATCGTCGAATGTTGATAGATGATTTGACTGTTCGCTTCGAAGCCGGCCACGGAGGCCGTGGTGCTGCCGCGTTCAACAAAGTCAAGAAGGCACTGGGTCCGACCGGCGGTGACGGCGGCAACGGCGCCAGCGTTTTTCTTGAAGGCGTTCCTGACGTCAGCGCACTCAAAGTCTTTGCAAGCAGAAAGGTCATCAAAGCGGAGGACGGAAAGAACGGCCGAGGACAATATATAGACGGTCGCCGTGGCGAGGATCTGATACTGAAGGTTCCGACGGGTACCCGCGTTACGAACGTAGATACCGGCTATACCCGTGAGATAACCGAACCGGGTGAGCGGCTTCTCGTCGCGGGTGGCGGGGGAGGAGGCCGCGGCAATTTTAAATTCCGTTCGGCGACCAACACCTCACCGAAAGAATTCGAAGAAGGGAAGCCGGGGGATTCGGCTGTGTATCATCTCGAATTGCGCCTGATTGCCGATATTGGTCTCATCGGCCTGCCGAATGCGGGCAAATCGAGTCTCTTGAATCAGCTTACCTCCGCCCGTTCGCGCGTCGCGAGCTACGCGTTTACCACGCTCGAGCCGCACCTCGGCGCGTACTACGAACTGATACTTGCGGATATTCCGGGTCTTATCGAGGGCGCGTCAGCCGGTAAAGGACTCGGAGTGAAATTTCTCAAGCACATTGAGCGAACGAAAACGCTGTTTCATCTCGTCTCCGCGGAGTCCGACGATGTGGTACGTGATTACAAAATCGTTCGTGCGGAATTGAAGGAATATAATCCGGAACTTGCGGGAAAAAAGGAGTACGTATTTTTGTCGAAGAGCGACTCAGTCGACGGGAAAGAGCTGAAAAAGCAACTTGCGGCATTGAAGAAAATAAAGGTGACCGCGACCCCCGTCTCTATCGTAGACGACGCCAGTTTGGATGCGGTGAGAAAAATACTGAATACCATCAAAGGATCGTAAGAAGGAGTCCGGCAATTCGTCTCAACAGGTAACACTATGCGTACAATCGTCACAGGCATCGCAGTCGCAACGGCGCTCGCGCTCGTCGCTTTTCTGGTTGCGGGGGCGTATCGTCAGCCCGCGCCGCTCACCGATGCTGAGAACGGTTCTGCGGGGCAGGTCTGTACTATGGAAGCCAAGATGTGCCCCGACGGTTCATACGTGGGACGGACGGGTCCGAACTGTGAATTTGCCGAATGTCCGGCGACAACCACACCTGCTTCCGAAAGCGGGACGGTCAAAGCCCGTATCGGTCAAAAGGTAATGGTGGGAAATATTTCCATTACACCGATTGCTGTCGTTGATGACAGCCGATGTCCCCGTGATGTGCAATGCATCTGGGCGGGAACAGTACATCTGCGCGCAGCGTTGGGAAGCGGACTCGGCTCTTCGGAGATGACATTTGAGCTCGGTACAGCTATTACGACTGAGGCCGAAAGCATTACGTTGAGCGAAGTTGCTCCCGCAAAGTCATCGGGTACGGACATTTCACCGTCTGAATACGTATTCACGTTTTCCGTCGAGAAGCGGTAGCTCCGGACATTCCTCGGCGGAAAAAGCCGCCGGCAGGCGCCGATCGGGGAAGGATATCGAATCCCGGCGGGAGGGTTTGACTTCCTCGCTTAAATATAGTATTATTGCAGTACTTCTCGTTCGTCTCCTCGCTGAGGTGTGCATCGACCGAAAGGTAGCGCTATGAACATTCCCTCTAAAACGTTCCAGAAAAACGGCAGATGGATTGCCAAACCGCTCAACAGCGTCGCCCTTCAGTGCGCCTGCGGCAACAAATATGTGAAAACCCGCAAGGACCAGACCAAGTGTCTCCGCTGCATCTATCCGAGAGTCTAATCTAATCAGTTTTTGTATTCTATGAACCAGAGTGAATTTACATTTGACGGTCTCGGCATCGCGCCGGCCATCCGCGACGTACTCGCGCGCCTCAAGTACACGACACCGACCCCTATTCAGCATCAGTCCATTCCGATGGCGATAGAAGGCAAGGACGTTATCGGTGTCGCCCAGACGGGTACGGGTAAAACCCTCGCCTTCGGCATCCCGATGATTCAAAGGCTCGCGCAGGCCGAAGGCCGCGGGCTCGTTCTCGTCCCTACACGTGAGCTCGCGCTTCAGGTGGACGAGACGTTGCGCAAAATCGGCGGTCCTTTGGGCATCAAGACCGCGGTACTCATCGGCGGCGCACCCATGAACCCGCAAATCCGTTCGCTTCACGCAAATCCGAATATCGTTATCGCCACTCCGGGTCGGCTTATCGACCACCTCGAGCAGGGCACCATACGCCTCACGCACGTTGCGGTACTCGTTCTCGACGAGGCCGATCGCATGCTCGACATGGGATTCCTTCCTCAGATGAAGAAGATTCTCGTCACGATTCCGAAAGAACGCCAGACCATGCTCTTCTCCGCGACTCTGTCGCGCGAGATTATGGCGATTGCAGGCACACATATGACGGTCCCGACGTCGATTGAAATCGCGCCCCAGGGCACGACGGCCGAACTTGTCACACAGGAAATTTTTATCGTATCCAAAGCATCGAAAGCGGCGCTTCTCGAGAAAGTACTTACGGAGTACCGTGGACCGACGCTTGTATTCACCCGCATGAAGCACAGCGCAAAACGCGTTGCGGCACGTCTGCGCGATGTCGGTCACACGGCTGCGGAAATACACTCCAACCGCTCGCTCGGTCAGCGCAAGGAGGCGCTCGAAGGTTTTAAACGCGGAAAGTACCGCGTGCTCGTTGCCACGGATATCGCCGCGCGAGGTATCGACGTCTCGAATATCGAGCTCGTCGTCAACTACGACCTCCCCATGCAGACTGCGGACTATGTTCACCGCATCGGCCGTACGGGCCGTGCAGGAGCAAAGGGTCATGCCATCTCATTCGCCATGCCGACTGAGCGCCGCGAAATCCGCGACATCGAAAATCTCACCAAAAAAGCTCTCCCGGTGCGCCCGACGCCGACCGACCTTCCGTACATTGCACCGGCTCCGTACGAGGAAGACCGTCCGCGCAGTTTCCGCGGCGGGTCGCGCGGTCCTTCGCGGGGTCGTCCGTCATTCACCGGCTCACGAGGACCTGCCCGTGGCCGCTCCGGAGGCAGCAGTTTCCGACGCCGCTAAAGCAAGAAAAAACCGCTCCCATAAGGAGTGGTTTTTTCGGTACCCGCGGCCCTTGTGCCGACGGTAATATTTGTAAACAACGGGTGTACTAACGGCGAGGTGGGGGATACGGGCAAGTCTTTCCTTCTCACCATTAAAAGTTAGTACAAACATGTATGAAGACAGACACAATTAAGAGCGCGGTGCTTCCGCTCGCGGCGGTAGCGCTTTCCATAGGTATCGGATTCGCCGGCATTACGGCGGCAGATACGACATCGGGTACAGGCACAGGCATCGTCGGCCATGTGCGCGCCATGTTCAGCGGCGCAGGAGAAGGCAAGCCGGTCGCGTTCGGTAAGATTTCCGCAATCAGCGGCACGACCATCACGGTTGCACAGACAAATCAGAAGGACAGCACGGTGACGACATACACAGTCGATGCTGCAAACGCGAAAATAACCAAGGCTGCGCAGGGTGCGGCTCCGAGCACGATTACAATCGCGGGCCTCTCCGTCGGTGACTCTGTTGCGGTGCGCGGTACGGTTTCCGGCACAAACGTCACGGCGACGGACATCATGGACGGCGTGCCCGGCATGGGACTCGGACGCGGCGGCATGATGAAGGGCGGTATGGGCATGGAACATGGCGGTAATGGTGTCTCAGGCACGGTGACGGCCGTCAACGGCAACACAGTGACCGTCACGGGCAAGGACGGCAAAACCTACACGGTCGATGCTTCCGGCTCTGAGATTCTCAAGACCTCGACGATTACAGCAGCCCAGATTGCCGTCGGCGATACTCTCGGTATCCACGGCACAGTCTCCGGCACGTCTATAAAAGCGGAGCACATCATGGACGGTGTCCTGCCAATGCATGGTGCGGACAACGACGACAAGTAACAGATAAAAACTCCTCTGCGCGCCGCAATCCTGTCGGGATTGCGGCGCGCGACGGTGTGTGACACCATTCTGCAGATATGCATACAGAGGATGAGACAGATGAAGTGCTTGCGGCACGTGTGCAGGCTGGTGAGCAGGATGCATTCGGAGTCCTTGTGGAGCGCTACGAGAAAAAGCTTCTCCGGTACGGCCGCAAGTTTCTGCCGCGGCAGGAAGACATCGAAGATATTGTGCAGGATGTTTTCATCAGCTCCTATCAAAATATCAAAAGCTTCGACGCTTCCCGCCGTTTCTCTCCGTGGATATACCAGATTGCGCACAACGCATTTGTGAACGCGCTCCGTAAGCATTCGCGCAATCCGCTTACGATGGTTGATTTCGATACGTTTATGTCGTATCACGTTGAAGAGACTCCGAAGGATATGGAGCGAGAGCACGCGGAAATGCGAAGTCTCATCGAAAAGGGCCTCGAGCATCTTTCGCCGAAGTCGCGCGAAATACTCGTCCTTTTTTACCTTGAAGAGTTTCCGTATCAGGAAATCGCCGACATTCTTCAGGTTCCGATGGGTACTGTCGGAGTGCGTCTGAAACGTGCAAGAGAACAGCTCCGCCAGGTGTATAACACATTGAACCTCGAACCAGAGCTATGAACCAGAACGACAACATAAAAGACACCATACTGAGTCAGATACGGGAGGGGAAATTGCACATGCATTCCCCGGCGTATTTCGCGCTGCGTGTCGCGCTTCTCGCGCTCATCGTATTTCTCGCACTCGTCGTGTCGGTTCTTATTTTCAATTTCATCTTCTTTACCATCCGGATTTCTGAGGAAGGTCAGTTGCTCGGTTTCGGCGTCCGCGGATTCTTGATTTTTCTTGAGATGTTCCCGTGGACCCTGCTCGCAATAGACATTGTTCTTGTTCTCGCAGCGGAACGCATGCTGCGGTACTTCCGCTTCGGGTACCGCAACCCCGTCGTGGTGCTTATCGGGGGTCTTCTCGTGCTTACGGTGCTCTCGGGCCTCGTCATAGACCGCGCAACCCCGTTCAACGACCGCATGCTCCAGCATGCCCGCGAGCGCAACCTCGGTCCCTTGAACGGCCTGTACGAAGGCGCACATCGTCCGGGACCGCTCGGCGGAGGTTTGTGCCGCTGCGTGATTACCGAAGTCGGGACGTCGAGCGTTGTTGCATACGACGAGGATGCGAGCAGCACGCCGATTACTATCATTCTCCCGCCGGGTTTTGCGACGTCCTCGGTCTTCAAGGTGGGAGACATTATCTACGTTGCAGGTGATAGAGACGGCGACAGCATCGATGCGTTCGGCGTACGTCGTCGACCGCCTCAGCATGAGCCGCGAGGCGGCGCGTCCGTTACGCGACCTGCAGAGTTGAATGAATCCGGTACAGACGATACTATGGAGTAATGTCCGACCGCACGGTTCAGCAATATTTTCTCCTTGCTCTCCTCACGGTGGTCGGTGTTACCGTTTTCTATATCCTCCAGCCGTTTCTCGCACCTATCGCGCTTGCCGCAGTCTTTGCGGTTGTACTTCAGCCGGTCTATCAGCGCGCACTCAAGGAGCTTAAAGGCTCGGAAGCGCTGGCTGCGTTCGTGACACTTCTCATCTGTCTCGTCGTTCTTCTTATCCCGCTCATCTTTTTCGGCGTCCGTCTTTTAAATGAATCACAACAGCTGTACAGCTCAATAGGGAGCGGGGAGTGGCGCACGACTCTCGATAACGCGGTTCAGACATCGGGTCCGTGGGTCGAACGGTATGTACCGGACGCATCTTCGAAAATTGCGGAGATAAGTTCGAGCATCGATACGTATGCGAAACAGCTGCTGTCGTGGCTCATTTCGAATCTCGGCGTCGCATTTTCCGGCCTGAGCGCATTTTTCCTCGGACTTTTTATATTTTTCATGACGTTGTATTACTTCCTCCGCGACGGCGCGCGTTTGTGCCGTTATCTGGTCCGGCTCAGTCCGCTTGCGGATGCGGATGATAAAAAAATTCTTGCGCGCCTCGATGTCGCCGTCAGTTCGGTTGTGCGGGGTAAATTATTGATTGCCCTTATCCAGGGAGTATTTGCGGGAGTCGGACTCGCCATTTTCGGCGTGCCGAACTCAGTGATATGGGGACTTGTCGCCGTCATCGCATCGCTCGTACCGCCTCTCGGCACGGCGCTCGTATTGCTCCCGGCCGCGCTCTATGTCTTTTTGGCAGGGGACCCCGGCTCGGCGTTGGGTCTCATTTTGTGGGGAGTTGCTGCAGGAACAGTCGACAATATCATCGGACCCAAACTCATGAGCTCCGGTACGGAACAGCACCCGCTTCTCATGCTGCTCGCGGTTCTCGGCGGCATCGCATTTTTCGGTCCGGTCGGCGTATTTCTCGGCCCACTCACCGTGAGTCTTTTCCAAACGCTGCTCTCGATTCATATTGAATCGGGTCAGGGTTCACTTTCCCGATGACTATGACGCGCGACTCGGTCAGCAATATCATTCTTCGCGTCGGCGTCGCGTTTGCGTTTCTTTATCCGCCGATAGATGCTCTCGCCAACCCGTACTCGTGGATAGGATATTTCCCTCCGTTCATGCACGGATACATTTCCGATACCGTTCTTCTTCATAGCTTCGGCGCACTCGAAGTTGTCATTGCGCTGTGGATACTTTCAGGTTGGCGGATTTTCTGGCCTTCGCTTCTTGCGACTCTGATGCTGCTTTCGATTGTGATTTTTGACTTCAATGATTTCGAGGTTCTGTTCCGTGACCTGTCGATTGCCGCCGCCGCGGCTGCCCTCGCCGTCACTCATTACAAGGACTCTGTAGCGGGGAAATCAGTTCTTTAAAAGTGCGAGAGAGTGCAGGATTTTCAGCGATGTTTTTCACGACTTGCGGAGAACCAAATTCGTGCTAATTTTTGTGTATGCAATTACGGATTGCCAATAAGCGACATATGCGTAAGCCCGCCGCCGCGTGCGGAGCTTTTGCGTGTGCAGGCATCCTGATTCTCTAAAAAATCAAGATCGTGCGAACACAAGGGCCCCGCAAGGGCCCTTTGTTCATTGAGTATTAACGAGTTCACCAGGGAGAGAACGATGCCGATTCTGCTGCGCGAACGGGACGATGTCTCGGTCAACGATTTACGTACCGTTGCCGCTGTGATACCTGTCGTCAGGACTCCGCATGTCGGAAACAGTTCCGTCTACAACCTTGTGGCGGCTGCATGCAAATTCCCGACCGTCTTGGTCGACACCAACACGCCGGGAAGAGACACGACGTATCATCCGCACCTCTATATTCGCGGAGGGTGCGCGACGGTGCTTACGGAATGTGCCGACCCTATGCAGACGCTCGTCACGCATCTGCCGGTCATGAATCCGTCGGCTCTGCCGTACGGCCTCGTGCGCGCCACTCTCGTGGACGTGCACATCGAACAGCTGAAACGTGTCTTTCCGGATACGTGCATTGAAACGCATCAGTCATTCATGCGCCGGAACAGGGCATATATCGAGCAGGCGCTCGAGATAATGACCGACGCAATGCCGGATGCGTGGTACCGGAAAGTGTCCGATGCAGGTGCTTTGCACGTCCTCTCGGCGGCCGAAACAAACGGTGTCTCATCTTGGCGCGACATTGCGGACAACATCTTCATTTCGCCCGCGCGGTCGGGATGGGTGGTGCCGAATGTCTTCGCGCTCATTCTCGACATGCTTGTCCAGATGCGCGACGGCTGCTCGGCTGAGGTGTGGATGCTTTCCGGTCCGGACATGATTCGGTACATGCCGAAGCTGCAGGAGAAATTCGACATTCTTTATGCGGCTCTGTCGCGACGTCTCAACCTGCCGGCGACGGTCACTGTGCACATGGTCCCGTTTTCGGATTTCAAGTTGGCAGTGAGGTCCGTGCACCGGGAGCATCTTGATACGCTCCTGCGTGAGGTGCGACTGCCGGTCCGCAACAGGCAGATAATCGCGCAGACAGCAATGCAGTGTCCCGATTTGTGGTGCCGGACAGAACGGCAGAATCACTTCACGCAGCACGACATGGAATCGGCGGCCGATATCTATGTGCCGCCGGAATTCATGGAGATGCCGCTTCGTTCGTGCAGGGCTCTGTGGGAAAAAATCCGGTCAGACGTACCCAAGAAGAACCGTTGATACGTACTCGTGCATCCGCGCCATAGCGGCGCGGATGCACGAAATCTTCACTATGAAAACAACATTCAAAACTATAGGAATTATCGGCGGCATGGGGTCGCTCGCTACGGCAGCACTTTTTACGAAAGTGTTAAACCTTTCGGGTGCTTCGTCGGATGCGGAATATCCGCGCATTTTCATAGACAACAACACCACTGTTCCCGACAGGAGCGAGGCTCTTTTAGGTCGCGGTGAGTCGCCCGTTCCGGCACTTTTGAATTCGGCCGAGACATTGGCACATGCCGGTGCGCAAGTGCTCGGGATGCCCTGTAATACAGCGCATGCGTTCCTTCCGTATATTGAGGCCTCGCTTCGCGTACCGCTGGTGAACATGGTGAGTGAGACAGTCGACGCCGTCGCGCTCCGGTATCCTTCAGCGCGCGTCGGAATTTTATGCACCACCGGCACACGCTTCTCCGGCATCTACGACGCCGCCTTGAAAGCGAAAGCGTTGGTTCCGGTCAACCCAAACGATGGTGAACAGGAGAATGTTATGCGCGCGATATACGGAGCGGAGGGGATTAAAGCCGGTAACATCACAAAGGCTCGGGAAATATTACTTCCCGTCTGTGAGAAACTCATCGCGTCCGGCGCGGACGTCATCGTGTTGGCGTGCACCGAGCTGTCGCTCGCCGTTACTCCCGAGGTGGTGAATGTGCCCCTTGTGGATACGAGCGATATTTTGGCGGCGGCGCTTATCAGAGAAGCCCGTATACTTATATGAATATGCCTTTTATTGATCTTCACGAGGATGTCCTCGTCGCAGAGCGCACAGGTGCGAGCGGTACCGGATTGCAGACAGGGTTTGACGAGCTCGCGGAGAGCAATGTCCGCGTCGTTCTTGCGACGGGATTTACCGACGTCGAAGATTTTTTCGACCCGCGCGCAGAGGAATGCTTCGGGAAGGACCTCGAGGATTACGCGGCACGGATTGCGACGGACGAGCGCTTCTCGCTGATTACGACTGCCGCGGATATCCGCCGCATGGTCGGCGCCGATAGCGGATGCGGCATCGTATTTCATATTGAGGGTCTGAACACTGTGCGGGACCATGTTTCCATGGAGATTCTTTTGCGTGATCTGTATAAAAAAGGCCTCCGCTCGATTGGCCCGCTTTGGACGCTCAACAATCCCTTCGGTGGAGGTACGAATGGCGCGGATGTCGGCCTCACGCCGCTCGGGGCGGCACTGATTGACTGGTGCGAAAGCGCGCACGTGATTTTTGACTTGGCGCACATGAATCCTCCGACGTTTGCCGACGCTCTTGCAAAGATCCGCAAACCGCCGATTGTGAGCCACACGGCGTGTGACGCATTGGTACCGTCCGTCCGGAACATAACGGATGCGCAGTTGCGCATCGTCGGTGACAGGGGCGGTGTCGCGGGAATATTTCTGGCGTCCAAATTCGCCCGGAGCGGTGATACGTATTCCTCCGCAAACATCGCGGACCACCTCATGCACATGGTGGATACGGCGGGAGAAGACCATGTGGCGCTCGGCACAGACCTCGGCGGCATTACGAGCAGTCTCCCGTCTGACATACGCGTGCCGGGTGATTTGCCGAACCTGATTCGCGCGCTCCGTGAGCGGGGACTGAGCGACCGGATCGCCGAAAAAATCGCATTTAAAAACGCACAGCGGGTGCTCGAAGCGCACCTCGAATAATGCGCCGCCTGCGCAGCCGAATGCCGGACGGTTGCGCTCGTGGATTTTCTGATACAATCGTGTCATCTATGGCAGAAGACATCGGAGAAAAGTGCGCGGTCTTCGGTGTCTACGGTCGCGGGCTCGATGTGGCCCGCATCTCATTTTTCGGACTCTATGCGCTTCAGCACCGCGGGCAGGAGAGTGCGGGTGTCGCGACCTCCGACGGCGAGACGGTCTGTCTCCACAAGGGTATGGGTCTGGTCTCACAGGTATTCAACGAAGAACTCATCAACGGTCTCAAAGGTCATATTGGAATCGGTCACAACCGCTACTCAACGGCAGGCGGCTCGAAAGTAAAACATGCGCAACCCATGCTCGCGGCCGGCGCCGGCTCGCTCCAGCATATTTCGTACGACGATCCGCATCCGAGTCTCAACGACTCGGTATCCTTGTGTTCCATGCCGGACGACGACGCAATCGCTCTTGCGCACAACGGCAACCTGCCGAGCACGACACTGCTTGCGGAGTATCTGACGTCGAAACATATCGAACATGCCGAGTTCTCCGACTCGCGGATGATAGTAGAAGCGATTGCCGCTCAGATGAGAGAGGGGAATGATTTGGAAGCAGCCATCCGGCTGACATACCCGCTTATGACGGGCGCCTTTTCTATCCTGATTATGTCCAAGGAGAAACTCGTGGCGATTCGTGACGCATGCGGAATCAGGCCGTTGTCGGTCGCACGGTTAAATGGAGGCTATGTTATCGCATCCGAGACATGCGCGTTCAGCCCCGTCGGTGCGACGTTCGTGAGAGATGTCGAAGCGGGTGAAATGGTCGTCATCGACGAGAAGGGACTCCATGCGGAGCAGCTGGCACCGGCGAATCCGAAATTCGATATTTTTGAATTCGTATATTTTGCGCGGCCCGATAGTGAATTGCTCGGGAAATCCGTGTACAGCGTACGCAGAAATTTCGGCATGCAGCTTGCCCGCGAGTGCTCGATAGCCGCGGATGTGGTGATTCCGGTCCCGGAAACCGCCGTTCCGTCGGCCATCGGGTATGCGAATGAAAGCGGCATCCCTCTCGAGATGGCGCTCACAAAAAACCGCTACATTCACCGTACGTTTATCCAACCGGAGCAGCATATACGCGAGCAGGGAGTGCGTGCGAAGCTCACGCCCATAGAGGGTCTCATCCGCGGAAAACGCGTCGTAGTCATGGACGATTCCATCGTCCGCGGTACGACATCGCGTCAAATAGTGAAGATGCTCTTTGACGCGGGTGCTTCCGAGGTGCATTTTCTCGTAGCGTCACCGCCGGTGAAATTCCCCGACTTTTACGGCATAGATACACCGCGTCAAAAGGATCTTATTGCCGCAGTGAAATCGGTTGAGGAAATACGCGAGTACCTTGGCGCCACTTCGCTTCAGTTTCTCTCATACGAAGGCATGATTCAGGCTACGGGCTTGCCCGAAGAGGTTTTTTGCACCTCTTTTTTCACCGGAAATTATCCCATCGATATCCGGGAAAGAGCTGCGGAGGTGAATAAAATCTGAACATTTTAGCCCGCCGGACGGCGCCGCCCATCCGAGCGTTCTGTAATCCCGCCCGGGCTGAGTTCATGTGTTCTTCATGCGCGGGAGAATATTTGCATCACTTCCGGCGTCGATGGGTTTTGGGATTAAGAACCGAGGTAAGAACCATGCCTCGAAAGCGTCTTCATGACAGACGGTTCTCGTAAGGATTCGATTGACCGTGGAAGACGGAGTCCGCCGGGGCTCCGTCTTCCCGGGTCAAGGTCTGAGATTTGTACATAGCCTCCGTATCGGAGGCTATGTGCTTTCTAGACAAACAATACGAAGCCGAGTAGTCTGAGCAGACTATCGGATAATTTTATTTTATGGCCTATACACCTTCTCAAAAGATTCTGGAGCGCTACGCGGACGTGATGGTGAATTTCGCTCTCGGCATGGGTAAGGGCATAAAAAAGGGCGACGTCGTCCGGCTGTCCGCAAGCGAAAGCGCAAAGCCTTTATACATTGCGATTCACAATGCGATTGTTGACGCCGGTGGACATGTTCTCGGACATTACGCTCCCGACGAAGAAAAGGGCGATATGCGACGCAATGAAAGTACGAGCAGATACTTCTATCAGCATGCGTCCGACGAACAGATACGATTTTTCCCCGCAAAGTACCTGAAGGGTGTCGTCGACCAAATGGACCATTCTCTCTACATCCTCGCGGACAGAGACATGCACCTGATGGACGGCATAGATGCCAAAAAGATAATGGCGCGCGGGGTTGCAATGAAGCCGTTCATGGACTGGCGGCATGAAAAAGAATGGAAGGGGAAGCTTTCCTGGTCAATCGCCATGTACGGCACGCCGGCAATGGCAAAAGAGGCGGGACTGAGCGAGAAGGAATATTGGAATCAAATCATAAAGGCGTGCTTTCTTGACTACGAGGACCCTATAAAACGCTGGAAGGAGGTCTATACGGAGATAGAGAAATTTAAGGGTCGCCTCAATAAGCTGACGCCGTCGATTGACCGGCTCCACGCTGTGGGCGCGGACATGGACCTCTGGGTGCGTCCCGGTGAAAAGCGTAATTGGCTTGCCGGACGCGGGGTCAACATGCCGAGTTTCGAAATATTTACATCTCCGGATTGGCGCGGCACCGAAGGCTGGATTCGTTTCAATCAGCCGCTCTACCGTTACGGCTCAAAAATTACAGGCATTGAAATAGAATTCAAAAACGGAAAGGTAGTGAAGTCGAAAGCGAAAACAAACGAGAAGCTGCTCAAAGAGATGATTGCGACCAAGGGTGCTGACAAGATGGGCGAGTACTCTTTGACCGACAAGCGCCATTCACGCATCACGAAATTCATGGCGGAGACCTTGTATGACGAGAATATGGGCGGTCCGTACGGCAACACCCACCTTGCTCTCGGTATGTCGTATCGCGATACGTATCGCGGCGATGTATCAAAACTCACCACAAAAGAAGCGGAAAAGCTCGGATTCAACGATTCCTCGGTGCACACGGACATCATTTCGACGACCGACCGTACCGTAACGGCACATCTCAAGAACGGTCAGGAAGTCGTCATTTACCGCAAGGGTCAGTTCGTGCTCTAAGACGGAGAACTTGTATGTTTCTCTCGCACAAAACGATTGAGCAGTACATCGACGAAAAGAAAATAGTCATACAACCGAGATTCGAGAAGAAAAATATCCGCCCGGCCGGCGTACGCATTCATCTTGCGGAGGAGATTTTGGTTCCGCAAGCGGGACAGACTGTCGAAATCCGGAAACCGATAAAACTCAAGTACACCAGCGTCAATCTCAGGAAGAAAGCATTCTACTTGGAGCCGAACGGGTTTGTATTGGGTGCAACCTATGAGCATATTAAGACTCCGAGAAATATTCTCGCCATCCTGGACGGCAGGAGTACAATCGCACGGCTCGGTCTCACGACTCACATCACGGCGTCCGTGATAGACGGAACATTCGAGAAGCCGCACGCCGCAGTTCTTGAGATAAAAAATGTGGGCAACTTCCGTATCAGGTTGAAATATAAAGACCCCATAGCACTTATGGTCTTTGCCGAAATGAAAGAGCCCGTGACACAAAAAACCCAATCACAGTACGGACGAGGTCAGACGAAAGTTACGCCTCCGAATCTGAAATTCAGAACCGGACGCGACAAATAATATGGATACCATTTTTATACAGGACCTCGTCATACGCGGGAAACACGGCGTCTCGGAAGAGGAACGTGCCCATGAACAGGAATTCATCCTCGACATATCGATTGATTTCGATACGCAGAAAGCGGCGGAGAGTTGTGAGCTCCAAGATACGATAGATTATAATTTTTTTCGCTCAACGGCGCACAGCGTGGTACGAGACTCGTCTTTTTTGCTTATAGAGACCCTTGCGGATACGGTCGCCCGCAAAATTTTGGAAAACACGCGCATCAATTATGTATCCGTAACCGTGAAAAAGACCGAAATGTTCGATGATTGCATACCGGGTGTTACCGTCGTCCGAAAAAAGTCATGAAAGTGCCCGTGCGATGTGGTTGTGCGGAACGGCCGTGAGCACCCCGCAATCTTCAGCGAAGCTTCATCAAATGAGGTGCATGATGCGCGTGTGACCGGACGCAACCCGTCCTCACGGTTATCAGTTCACATTACGCCTATGCTTCTCACAATAGCTACGATACTTCTCGTGCTGTGGTTTCTCGGTATCGTCACATCCTATACAATCGGCGGTTTCATACACCTCCTCCTTCTCATCGCAATCGTGATGGTTCTCATCAGATTGATACGCGGCGAGAAAATTCTCTAATGAGTCGCATCCGGATACCACGCACGACGCACGCAGACTTCATCAGATGTTCAGTAATTCACGATGAAACCGTGCGTCTACCGTGTATATGAAAATGAACGTCGCGGTAACGCCGGTGATTAGAGTTGCAGTCGTGCTCGTGTTTTGCGGCGCGTTGCTATCGTGTGCGGCGTTCGCGTACGCAGAGACGGCAGTCGCGCGCTTCGCCCCGCAAGTATCAATCGGTGCAAACGGTCAAACAATGGTCCGCGACGCGAAAGTAGAATACATATCGGGAAATTCCATTATTGTGACGACGACGTGGGGCGAGATGTCTTTGAGGTGGACAGTTATCACAGATGGCTCAACGAAATTTTATCCGGACGGCGGCTCAAGAGAGACGCTCTCGGCGATACGCCCCGGCGACCCTCTCAGTTTTACCGGTTTTCTTGATAAGTCTGATAGTCGTCAGATTGTAAAAGCGACCGTCGTCAGGGATACAGCTCTCTTTCAGGAGTCCGCGGTGGTGACCGGAAGGGTGCTACACGTCAGCAGTCACGACAAAGTTCTGACCATGGCAGGGGAGCACGGCACGACAACGGTGCTGATATCGGAGGGAACAGTTATTACGCGCGACGGAAATCCGGTGCAGCTCGATATGGTTGCTACGGGCACTCTCATACGAGCATACGGTTCGCTCAATCTTACGACCAGTACTCTCGGCGCCGACAAGATAGCATTTACGGGGTCAGCAGAGATAGTGGCTCCCGGCTCGGATGTGAGCGTCGCCGATAATCCGGGCTTTTTCGACGCTCTGATGCGCTGGCTTCGCGGTACGGAAAGGGCCATCAGCTTCAGGTAAGCGCCTGCAGCCGCGGTTCGGGGTTGTGCACAGCACGGCGAAACAGTATGTGGTAAACTCTACATCCCTATGGAGAAATCATCCGTGACAATCTGGCAAAAGGCCGGCATCGCGTGGGTCGGCGTTTTCCTGTTCCGCTTTTTGCTCCTTTCGTTCCGGGCGCCGAATGTCGAACCGATGCTGGCTACCATCATGCCGTTCTCGAAGCGAATTGGCGCATTCGGAAGTTTTGCCTTCGCATTCTCCGGCATTGTTCTCTACGACATCGCAACGCTCCGGGTCGGAGCGTGGACGTGGGTAACGGCGTGCGCGTACGGGCTGCTTGCAATCGCATCATATGCCTACTTCTCCCGCAGGACAGCCTCCCGTGCCCGCTTCGTGGGCTTCGGCATCGTCGCGACACTTGCGTATGATGCGGTAACCGGCCTTACGGTCGGACCGATTTTCTTCAATCAGTCATTTTCTTCGGCGCTTGCGGGTCAGCTTCCGTTTACTGTCCTCCATCTTCTCGGAACTATAACGTTCGCCGTGTTCCTTTCGCCGGTAGTGGCTGCCTGGGTGGCCAGAGAGCCTCAGGTAGTCCGGCTCGCGGCCGTCCACAGCGCACAGTAGCCTGCCCGTGTTGTATACTTCTCGCGTGCAACACCTCATAGAAACGCAACAGTTTGAACGGGACTCTCTCCGGAAGCTTTTTGATTTGGCGACGCGCATGGAGGACCATCGTGACGACTCTCTGCACGGAAAAATTCTTGCTGCGCTTTTTTATGAACCGAGCACACGCACGCGGCTTTCTTTCGAGTCGGCGATGCTCCGATTGGGCGGACAGGTCCTGACCATGGAAAACGGAGGTGAATCATCCTCTCAAACGAAAGGAGAAACACTTGAAGACTCGATACGTGTCATCGGCCAGTATGCGGACGTCATAGCTATGCGACATCCCGAAGCGGGCGCATCCGAACGTGCGGCCGCAATTTCGGAAATTCCCATCATCAATGCCGGGGACGGTGCCGGCCAGCACCCGACCCAGGCACTGCTCGACCTCTACACAATTGAGAGAGAGCTTGGTGCCGTGGACGGCGCGCACGTAGCGATTATCGGTGATCTTCGTTACGGACGGGCGGCACGCTCCTTGGCATATCTCCTCGGTAAGTACGACAACATTCATCTCACGCTCGTCTCATCTTCGGAGCTGAAAATGGGTGACGACATAAAGGAGTATCTCGACGAACATCATGTGACGTACACCGAGACAGCGGAGCTCGCTGGCGCGATGCATGAAGCCGATGTCATCTACCAAACGCGCATTCAAAAAGAGCGCTTTCCGACGCAGGAGGAGTACGAGCGGTTCAGAGGGGGATACGTCATTACGAGGGATTTGGCGGACTCAATGAAGGACAAAGCAATCATTATTCATCCGCTGCCGCGTGTGGGGGAGATAATGCCGGAGGTGGATGACTCGCCGCACGCCGTGTACTTCAAACAAGTCGGGTATGGTCTCATCGTACGCATGGCCCTCCTCGCGTCACTGATGGACCCCAGGTACGAAGACATCATCCGCTGAATCGCGCCATAGTAGTCTGCGCGGATGCCTTTCCATGAGCCGGAGGCCTGGTATATTGAATGCATGTGGATTACCCGTGTCTGGGCACCCGTTGCCGTCGCAGTCACCCTGATGTCGGGACTTCTCTACGGCGTGGTCCAGCAAAATTACCGTCTTTCATTGAATGACCCTCAGGTACAGATAGCCGAGGATGTTGCACTTCTCCTGCGTTCCGGTGTAAAGGCATCTGCGCTCGCCCCTCAGGAGCAGATAAATATCGCGCAGTCACTTTCCCCGTGGTTCGCTATTTATGATGCGAGCGGTACGCCGATTGTCTCGAGCGGTCTTCTGGATGGCGCCATGCCGAAGCCTCCGCGGGGTGTTTTCGACGACCTTATATCCGGCGAGGTGCACGATGCCGGATTGAAGACCTCGCTCAAGGCGGAAGATATCGCACAGACAGGGGAGAACAGGCTTTCATGGCAACCGCGTGCGAATGTCCGTCAAGCCATCGTTGTCGTGCAAGCTGACGACGGCTTCGTGGTGGCGGGACGCGGCATGCGCGAGGTGGAGCAGCGGATTTGGCAGATGGAAATGCTCATTGTCCTCGGGTGGGTTGTTACACTATGTGCGACGCTCGTGGCAGCATGGCTCGGCTCATCCTCCCACAGATTTATTTCAGTCGAGTCCGATTGATTCTTATGATATTTCTCATCGCCGCGGCAGCCTGCGCCGCAACGCTTCTCGGAGGACTCTTTGCCCTGCGTCTGAAAGACCGCCTGCATCTCATTTTAGGATTTTCTGCGGGCGCTGTAATAGGTGTCGCGTTTTTTGACCTCATGCCCGAGGCACTTGAGCTTGCCGGCGGTATGTATGAGCCGGGCTTCATCTCCACCGTCATGGCCGCGGGATTCGTCGCATATCTCATACTTGACCGCCTCATCGTGCTGCACCACCATCACGAAGACTTGCATACGGACTATCGCTCGCACCGCGCTTCTCTCGGCGCCGGGTCCCTTTCTCTCCATAGTTTTTTGGACGGTGTGGGCATAGGTCTTGCGTTTCAGGTATCGCCCGCGGTGGGTCTTGTGGTCACGGCCGCGGTACTCGCGCACGATTTCTCCGACGGCATCAACACGGTGAATATGGTCCTCAAGAACGGCGGCGAACGACTGCGAGCGATACGGTGGCTATTCATTGATTCACTTGCTCCCGTTGCCGGTATTCTCTCAACGCTTCTCTTTTCGGTAACTTCCGCGCAGCTCGGCATCCTGCTGGCACTTTTTGCGGGCTTCTTTCTCTATATAGGTGCGTCCGACCTTTTACCTGAAAGTCATCACTCGCACCCCGTGCGCTGGACCACCGTCACAACACTTGCCGGCATTCTTTTTATATACGTCGTTGTTCGTCTCGCGGCCTGAAAATACGGTCAGTGGTCTCTGAAAAAGATTGCTGTATAATTGTCCATCATGTCTGTATTAAACCCTTCTATAGCGCTCTCGCGGCTCCGCGAGTTCTTCTCAGGCGTAAAGCGTCGGAATCTCTATATCGCTGCGGCGGTCTTTCTCGTCGTAGTCGGTGCTTTCTTCGCGCTCCGGGGCGGTGCGCAGCCCGCAGGTGAACAGGCTCAGACCGTGCGGAGCGTCACACTCAAAAGCGTTGCAGCACTTTCTTCCGAATCAACGCCGCTTTCTATTGTCGGGACAGTAGTTTCGCGCTCCGAAGCGACCGTTCGTGCTGAGACATCCGGAGAAGTGGTTCGCGTATACCGCGCCCTCGGTGACAGCGTCGCGGCGGGCACCATTGTCGCCGAATTGGAAGATTCATCCCAGCGTGCGGCCCTTTTACAGGCGCAAGGTGCCGTAGATGCCGCAGAGGCGAATCTTGCGAAAGTCCAAAAGGGCACGCGACCTGAGCAGCTTGCGATACTTCAGTCCGCATTGGACGGTGCAAAATCGGGCGCAGTCAACGCGCTCCTCTCGGCATACACGACCGTAGACAACGCGATCCAAGGAGGCTCGGATGCGATGTTCACGAATCCGAACGGCCCGGGGCAGCGCTACAACATCACGTCGACCGATTCACAATTGAGCATAAAAATTGTAAATCAGCGCATTCAACTCGCGGCGGTGATTAAACGGGAGGGCAGTAAATCCACAACGCTCGGCGCCTCCGAAGACCTCGCCGCAGAACTCACGCTTTCGGAAACGGAGCTGCGCTCGGTGCGTGATTTTCTCGATGACATCATTCAGTCGCTGAACAACGCAATACTCACGGGTGACGTTACCGCGAGCGCCGTCGCAAGTTTCAAGGCGACGACGGTCGCCTCCCGCGCATCGGTGAACACCTCGCTTTCGGCGATTGCATCGTCACGGCAGGCGCTTCTCACCGCACAGAAGAATCTTGAGCAGGGTGCGAACGGTCCGCAAAACGAAGATGTGTCATCAGCACAGGCCTCCGTGACGCAGGCACAGGGGGCTCTTGCCGCCGCACGGGCCAACCTCGAGAAATCAATCATCAGGGCGCCTATTTCGGGCACCATAAACTCCTTTTCGTTGAAACAGGGTGACTACGTACAGCAGACGTCGCCGCTCCTTACTGTCGCGAACAACGGCGCGCTGGAAATTGTGGCGTATGTCACGGAACAGGATACGCGTGACATCGCGGTGGGCGACAAGGCTGCACTCGAAGAGGGTGTCGTAGGTACCATTACCCGCATAGCACCGGCGCTTGACCCCGTCACAAAGAAAATCGAAGTTCGTGTAGGTCTTTCCGGTTCCGCATCCTCTCTCGTAAACGGGCAGTCTGTGACTGTAACATTCGAGCGGCGCACGTCTTCCACCGTTTCGGCGACGGGGCCTCTTACGATACCTATCAGCGCGATTAAAGTCGGTGCAAGCGACGTATCCGTCTTCACTGTAAGCGCAGACGGCGTTTTACAGGGACACGTGGTGACCATCGGGACGCTTCTCGGGGACAAAGTGGCAATTCTTACGGGACTTACACCCGACATGGTTATTGTGACGGATGCACGCGGTCTTCGCGACGGCCAAACCGTCCAAACTAAATAGCACGAGCCATGCTTCCCGTCTGGAGATTTTTCATAGAAAAACGACAATTCACGATACTTGTGATTGTCGGACTCTCGCTCTGGGGTGCCGTCGCGGTTTTCGGTATCACGAAGGAGTCGACTCCGGAAGTTCAGATTCCCGTGGGGGTAGTTACAGTGGTTCTTCCGGGGGCATCACCTGAGGATGTTGAACGGCTTGTTACGAATAAGCTCGAAGACCATCTTTCCAATTTGCCGGGCTTGAGCAAAATGACTTCCGCTTCGCGCGAAAGCGTCTCTTCGGTCGTCGTTGAATTTAAGGCGTCTGCGGATTTGCGTGATTCGATTCAAAAAATGAAAGATGAGGTGGATAAAACCGTGCCCGAGTTACCTGCCGAAGCGAAGACGCCGAGCGTCGGCGATGTGAACTTCGTGGACCAGCCGATTCAGCTGATCTCTGTAAGCGCAGATTTGCCGCCGGCGCAGTTTGCCGAGCTCGGTCAAACGCTGAAAAACGAACTCCAGACAGTGACGGGAGTTTCGAGCGTCGGCGTCTCCGGCGTGCGCAACAGAGAAATACAGGTTGTCGTTAAAAAGGAGCAAATATCGCGGCTCGGCATAACCCTTCCTCAGGTTATTGCCGCATTGAGCGCGGCGAACTCCTCGCTACCGGTGGGTTCGATTACCGTGGATGATATTTCATATTCGATTGCCTTTAAGGGAAGTCTTGATTCTGTGCAGGATATCGGCGCGGTCGCCATCTTGAATGTCGGCGGACAGGTCATTTATCTGCGCGACATTGCCGATGTATCGGACGGCGTCGAAAAAGCGACAAGCTACTCACGCATATCTGTTGGCGGCGAACCTTCGCGTCAGGCCATGACACTGAGTATCCTGAAAGTCCGCGGTGACGACATTACGACGGTCACCAATGCCGTAAAAAAGAAGCTGGAGGATCTTAAAAAGGATGTTCTTCTGGGCAGCGATGTTGTTATTTCGTATGACGCCGGCGATGAAGTCCGGAAAAATCTGTACGAGCTCACAAAAACCGGTCTTGAGACCGTGGTTCTCGTAATGATAGCGCTGCTGGTTACAATCGGATGGCGCGAGTCCGTGGTTGCGGGGCTTTCAATACCGCTTTCATTTCTCATAGCTTTTATCGGTCTCTGGTACAGCGGAAATACGCTCAATATCGTTTCGCTTTTTTCTCTGATTCTCGCCATCGGAATCCTGGTGGACTCAGGCATTGTCATCGTGGAAGCGATACATACACGGGTGCGCATTTTCGGCGATAAGGACAAGGCGGCGATAGAGTCGCTCAGAGAGTATAGTTGGCCCCTCATCGGCGGGACGCTCGCAACCGTTTCGTTTTTCGTGCCGCTCTTCTTCATTTCCGGAATAGTCGGTAAGTTCATCGCCTCGATACCGTTTACCCTCATATTTGTACTCATTGCTTCTATTTTCGTCGCGCTCGGCATGGTGCCCACGCTCGCGAATATGATGTCGGCCCGGGAGGAAACACCGCTTATGAAAAAACAGGAAGAATACGCGGCTCGTGCACGTGAATGGTACTCATCCCGTCTCAAGAATTTTCTTCTGAATCATCGTGCCCAGAACATCTTTCTCGTAACGATGTTCGCAGGCTTCTTCGTAGCCCTCGCGCTTCCTATCGTCGGCGTTCTGAAGATCAGCTTCTTTCCTACGGCGGACGGGGACTTCCTGTACGTGAATATCGAGACGCCGCAGGGTACGGACCTCAACAAAACAGACCTCACAGCGCGCGCGGTAGAGGAGGAACTTTTCGGCGACCCGCGTTTTTCGTCGCTCATCACCACAGTCGGCGCGCTCAGTGCATTCTCGAGTTCGGACGGTTCCGTATCCGTTGACCCGCGCTTCGCGAACATTACCGTCAATCTCGTAAAAAACCGGAAGCAGACATCCACGGAAATTCTTTCGGACGTCAAGGCGAAGCTCGCCTCGATACATTCTGCCGATATCCGCGCAGGGGAGCCATCCGGTGGTCCGCCGGTCGGCTCCGCGATACTCATAAAATTTCTCGGCAAGGACCGGGACGCACTCGATGCCACGGTCGCGAAAGCACGCGCGATGCTCGAGAAAGTTCCGGGCGCTACCGCGGTCGACTCGTCGAATAAGTACGATGAGACTCAGTTCGTACTCTCCATAGACAGGGCGAAATTGGCGGCCCTCGGTCTTTCTCCCGCAATGGTTGCGTCAACGTTGCGTACGGCTGTTTCGGGCTCTACCGCGACAAGCCTGACGGGCGGTGAACGCAATGTCGACATCGTTGTCTCGCTCAATATAAATCCGAATTACACGGATCCGCACGACGCGTCGAACACAACCATAGACAGCCTGCGCCAAATACCGCTCATTACCCAGTCCGGCAACGCAGTTCTCTTGGGCTCGGTGATTTCGGAGTCTCTCGGCAAGAGCGATACATCCATCACACACGAAGGAAGAGAGCGTGTCGCGACACTTACCGGGGACGTATTGCCCGGCTACACGGTCAAGGAGGTTCTAGCCGCGTTCGACGCACAGTTTCCGACGTCCGAATATGCCGCAGGTGTCCGCGAGTCTGTCGGCGGAGAAAACGAAGAGACAAACAAATCATTTGCCGAAATGGGATACGCTCTTATCGCAGGTACTCTGCTTACGTTCGTCATTCTTGTGCTCGCGTTCAATTCTTTCCGTTTTGCCGGTTTCCTTCTGCTGCTCGTACCGCTTTCTCTCATCGGCGTGTTTGCCGGTTTGGCCGCGACC
>JAIOPS010000041.1 GCA_021413775.1 Candidatus Kaiserbacteria bacterium
TTCGGCCGCAACATCAGCCTTGCTTCTTGAGGCTGTCCATTTCTCTCCAGAGGTACCAACTGGCGACGGACGCGTGCGCGCGCCACGCCGCGGAGAGTTTCTCCATATCTTTTGCCGAAGGAGCTTTTTTCAGCGCATAGACTCTTTCAAAACCTTTTCGGATGGCGAGGTCGCCGACGGGCAGGATGTCGAGCCGGTGCAGACGGAAGATAAGCATCATGTGAGCGGTCCATACGCCGATACCTTTGACCTGCACGAGATGTTCGATTATTTCTTCGCTCGTCATCTCGGGGAATCTCTTTTCATCTATTGTGCCGTCGATGCACTTCGCCGCGAGGTCGCGGACGTAGGTAATTTTCTGTTTCGAGAGACCGGCCTTGCGCAAAAGCGGCGCCCGGATTTTCAGGAGCGCTTGCGGCGTCGGCGTACCGCTTGGAAAGAGTACGAGGACCCGTCCGTGAATTGTCCCGGCGGCGCGTCCGGAGAGCTGCTGGTAGATGATAGAGCGCAGGAGTGACTCGAATACCGTGACGGCCCCGTGGTACCGGGAGAGGTCTGGCTTGCCGTGCCGCTTCACGAGTGCGGCCATCTTGGGGTCTTTGCGGAGAGACTTGAGTGAGGCGCGGTAATCGACTGTCATCGCCGCATTATCTCCTGCGAACCTTTCCGCGCAACAGGCACGAAAGAAGGTGCTTACTCCTCCTTCGGTGATTCCAAAGGTCCGATATAGGAGAGGTACACTTCATCCGATTCCGGCTGGATGGAAATCTCTTCGACTTTGTCGAGCGTCCGGAGCTCGAAAGGTTGGTGGATTTTCGGCCCCGCCTTTTGGAAGCAGAGATACTTTCCGTCATCGGCCTTGCCGAGTACGAGGAAGGTGTGACTCCTGCTGAGCTTCGTCATACATTCCTCTGCGGTCAGCGCCTCGGGCGTCTGTACGAGCTTCGCCATAAACGAGCCGACGAGGGCGGGAGGAATTTTGAAAACATGCACGATGGCGGGCTCTGCGGGCATGGACTCGTCGAGGTAGTCTTCGATACCCATGTGATCTTTCGTCCCGAGGACGGGGAGTCTGCCGGATTCGAGGAGGCGTTCGATGTCGTGTCGCAGCTCTCGTATGCCGGAGGCCTCCTCGACCGCAGCGTTTGTAAGATTTCCCTCGACTTTTACTTTCGATACCAGCTTGCGTAGCGGCACCGCGCCCGTAACGGCTGAAATAGTTTTGCGGCAATTGAGCATCCGCAGAGCACTGAGAAAACCCGGACGGTGTCCGGCCACGAGCGCGTCATCCACCTTTTCCTGGACGCGCAGCGCGAGTGCGATATTGCCGGCGAGTGCCGCGGGAACGGGGACGCTGTGTTGTCCGTCGACCGACGCGAGCCACGAATCGCCCTGCTGCGAAATACCCGCAGCCTTTTCAGGCAACTTTTCAGTCTTTTGTTTCGGTCGTAGCCTCTCTTTCACTCAGACAGTGTAGCCTGATTTTTGTACGCAGCGCAGTAGTTACTGCTGCTTGGAGAAGAGCTTGCCGAACGAGAGCTTGGCAACGCCGAAGAGGTATACGATTTCAAGAATACCGGCGGTGTTCAAAAGAAGCATCGCGACAAACCACCACTCCTGTCCGCGGCGCGCGCTGTGCCAGAGAGCGAGGCCTTTCCAGAAGACACTCCAGAGAATAACTACCGCAAGCGAGAGACCGAAGAAGGGGACCCATCCCGGAGCGCCAATGCCGCTCCCGTACATGTGATATGCGTTGTACATGCGAATAGTGTAGCACCCGCCATCCCGCTATCAAGCGGCGTGCGTTACCAGCTGCCGATGATGGCTCCCATCGCAATCATGACGATGAGCGAGCACCCGGCCTCAAAAAGCCAGAGCTTCGCCTTGCGGCCCATCCAGATGACCTCGATGGATGATGAGGTGACGAGGAAGCCCGCCCAAATCCACAGTGCGCAGTGAATACCGCCCCACGTACCTGCAGCACCGAGATACGGAGAGGACGATGCGAAGAGATACATCACAGCCAAGACGTATGCGGTGACGAAATTCGCGAGAAAATTCCATAGCATCTGCGGAATCATGTCGGCAAGCTTCTCGTTGCCGGTCGGATGAATATCGGCGAGCTTCATCCACCACTTCCCGAGGAGCGGTCCGTGGAAAAGAAAGCCAAGAATAAAAGACACGGCTGCGGCTACGAGCACGGCGAGCAGATTAATCGGCAACATATAGAGGGTCGACAAATTAGTACTGTCTAATACCTCTCATGGTAGCAGGCTTTTGACCACGCGGGAGGGGAGGGTGCGTACTACGCCGGGTGCACTATCAGCGAGACCAGAAACACGGCTGCCGTAGCGACGGCAAATATGCCGACCGTCTGCAGGAAGAGGGTGACAGCCTTCTCGCGTTCACCGTCGAGCAGCATGGTGACAGGGCGGTAGAAGAAAAGGTACGCCATCACGCTGACGGAAAGTACGAGGAGTGCGAGGCCGACCATGGGGTAGAAAATGCTCTCTTCGGGGCCTCCCACGGCGCGCGGGGCCAAAACCATGAGCGACACGATTCC